>JASHSF010000109.1 GCA_030036955.1 Nitrososphaerales archaeon | reverse complement strand
AATCCCCTCCCAACCCACACATGTTATTCTGAGTGACGCAAAGCATCGCGCTCGTTGCGACTGCCGAATCAACAACGTTCCCGCCCGACTGCAAAACGTTCAATCCAGCTTGCGAAGCGAGTGGATGAGAGCTGGCGGCTGCGCCGTTGTGGAAACCTTTCCCGCTCAAGGTGCCCCCGACTATTTCCTGGACCTGTGGTTTTCAGCTAGTGCCGTAGCAATATTTTTGATCTTCGATCTGAAGGGTTTTCTTAAGATTCCTTCCTCGCAAATAATTGCTGAGATCAATTCCGGTGGAGTAACGTCGAAAGCCGGGTTGAAAACACCTACGTTATCTACAGTGATTTGAACGCCGCGAATCCTTCTGACCTCTGCGGGATTTCGCTCTTCTATCTTTACGTTACGCCAGTCAGTGCTGAAATCGAAAGAGGAAATTGGAGCGGCGACGTAAAACGGGATCTGGTGCTTCTTCGCAAGCGTTGCAAGCTGGTATGTTCCAACTTTGTTGAAAACATGCCCGTCGCTTGTGATCCTATCCGCTCCTACTATCACGCAGTCTATCAGCCCTTTTTGCATTGCAATTCCTACAGCCGTGTCAGAGAGGAGAGTAACATCGAAGCCGTCGGCTAGGAGTTCGAATGCAGTCAGTCTCGCTCCCTGTAGTACGGGTCTCGATTCGGTCGCAAAAACTGCAATTCTCTTTCCTCGGGCTTTGGCCGTTCTGAGCACGCCGAGGGCAGTGCCGTACCCGACAGTCGCAAGCGCGCCCGCAATCTGCTAAACCCAGATTTTCTGGGTTCATTTACAGTGGGTCAGTACGCTTGCACCGTTTGGAATAAGCGAAGCGCCCTCTTCCGAAAGCCTCTTGTTAGCCTCGACGTCGTTATCTGCAAGGTCGTCAACGAAGTCCAGAAGCTCTCCGTACACCGAGTTCCGGTTAGAATTCTCTTCGGAAAGCCTAGTTTTCAAGAAGGAAAGAGTGCGATCAACGCCCCATGCCAAATTCACAGCCGTGGGTCGCGCTGATTTGATGAACTCCGCATCTCTTTCGATTTTTCTCAAAAATTGCTGATCTTTCTCGTCGCGGTTGAGCCTGAATGACAATGCAACACCCATAGCGCCAGCGACGCCGATGGCAGGCGCACCTCTGATCTGCATAGTCTTGATTGCTCTAACAAGATCGCTTACAGTCTTGCAATTTTCAAAGCGAAACTCCGTTGGAAGAAGAGTCTGGTCTATTATCTTGACAGAATTTGTTTCTCTAACAAATTCGATTGTCCTTTGCTTGTAAAAATCGAGATGCCCGACGTTCAGGTTTTGTTTCTTTGTCAAACTCATTAGAGGTAGATTTTCACTCCTGAATCACGTAGTTTCCAAAGATTATGACGTCTCCGTTTATAAACGAGATACCAGGAGAAAGTGATTCCTAAGCCGAACAATTTTCTTTCATCAATTTCACTAAGCTGTAACACAAAATGAGCGAATTCGAAGAATCGAAAACAGAAGTCCTGGATCGGAGGCCCGACGCTGGCAAAGATCAATCCGAAATTCAACAGGTAATTCCCGCAAAATTCTCGGCCAAAACCGATCACGTCACACTAAAGAACCCGGAGGATGCCAAGCTTCTGCAGACAAAGGGATTCGGTTCTAAAAATCTTGAGGGCGAAAAGGATCCGAGCGAGTATTATCTTTACGATTACGAAGTGCTTTATCTTTTGTACTCGGGAAAGATGACCCTCGCTAGAGGCAAAAAGAATATTGATTCTGATTCCTTTGCCGTGTTCGCCGCAAGAAGAGACGAGAACGCCTGGACTCGTTTTTTGATTTTCAGAGATCTGAGGACGCGTGGTTACGTGGTTAGAGAGGGTTTTGGATTCCCGATCGATTTTCGTGTTTACGATAGGGGAGATTATGGAACAAAGGCAGCAAAGTACATAGTTTTCGGCCTGGTGGAAGGAAAGAGCATCCCAATTCGCGAACTGAAGAAGAATATTGATGATATGTCGAGAATGGGAAAGGAGGCAGTAGTAGCTGTAGTTGAGAGGCGGGGGGAAGTTATCTACTACAAAGTGGGCAAATGGTATCCGATAAAGCCACTATAGTTGGATAAGACTTATTCCTTATATGGACACAAAGAGCTCCTATCTGTATTTCACTTGCTCACATTCTGTGAGATCACGGAGCAATATCCCTCATCTTGAAGGCAGTCATTCTTGCGGGCGGATTCGGAAAAAGGCTGAAGCCTTTGACAGATGACCGACCGAAACCGATGATAGAAGTCGGGGGCATTCCGATTCTCGTTTGGCAGATAGATTGGCTCAGGCGTCACAATATCAAGGAGGTCATTATTTGCATAGGATACTTGAAAGGCTCAGTTATTGATCACATCGGTAGCGGCCAAAAATTCGGAGTCAGCGTCGGCTACTCGGTGGAGGAGGAGCCCCTGGGGACAGGTGGCGCTCTGAGAAACGCTAGATCATTAATCTCAGGCGACAAATTCGTTGTAATGAACGGGGACATCCTCACAGATCTCGACCCCTGGCTGCTGCACAAAGATCTTTCGAATCATCCGGATGCGGTCGGCTCCATCGCGACCGTCCCCTTACGTAGCCCCTACGGCATAATTGAAATCAACGATGGTCGCGCCAGGGGATTCAGGGAAAAACCGACTCTTACCGATTTTTGGATAAACGCAGGAGTTTACTGTGTGACGGATACCATCTTTGATAAGCTTCCTGTAAAAGGAAACCTCGAAGCGACTACATTGCCGGAGCTCGCAAATGAGAACAAAATCCTTGTGACAAAATACAGCGATGTTCAGTGGCGATCTATAGACACCCACAAAGACATTGAAGAAGCCCAGAAGGAGTTTTCAAAGTACACTCCCGAAAATCGCAAAAAAGAGCCGTCTTGATTATAAATACCGTGTGAGCAAACGCCGATCTGTAATTCCAGCATGTCAGAAGCAAGTCTGACTGAGTCTAAATCCTCTGCGAAAGACTACATTTCGCTGATTCGCCCAGCGAATTCTGTCATGGTTGGATTCGCGGTAATCGTTGGGATAGCAGTCAGTTCCGCTGGGAAGGACCTGCTGAGCTTTGCGACTTTGTTCGGTTTTGTGACTGGATTTTGCATCTCGTCGTTTTCGATGATTACAAACGACATTTACGATCGCGAAGTGGACAAGATCAATCAGCCGGATCGACCCATCCCGAGTGGCAGAATTACACCATCGACAGCCAAGACATATTGTCTTCCATTTCTTATTTTCGGATTAGTTTCCGCCGCACTGATTAACCTCCCTGATCTAGCTATCGCGGGAATCTTTGCACTGGTAGGATGGTACTACAACTATCAAGGAAAAAAGTATGGAATTGGAGGCAACTCTCTCGTTGCTCTATCTCTAGCAATCCCTTACATTTTTGGTTCAATTGCGGTTGGCGTCTATGGAATAAATCTCGCATATCTACTTGCAACTACATCATTTCTAGCGGGGCTGGGAAGAGAAGTTTTGAAGGGTATCGCAGATGTAGCCGGAGATAAGGTCAGGGGCATACGTTCACTCGCAATAACTTACGGGTCAAGTCGGGCGAAACAGACAACCGCTTTGCTTTTTATCGCAGCAGTCGCTTCAAGCTCATTGCCGTTATTCACGAATCTATTAGGGCATGCATACCTCGTATACCTCGGTTTGATCTGCATACCGGACGCAATTTTCGTTTATCTCGCTGCAAAAACCCTGGTCATGAGCGTCGATATCCAAGCTCTCAGGCTGAAACAGATAGCTCTACTCGGAATGCTTCTCGGACTCGTCTCCTATCTCATCGCAGGGGTCTTAGCTTGATCTTATCCGTCGCCTAAACTCCTAAATCCGAATCCCATTTAGAATTCGCTAACAGGACAAATACGAATGTTAGTTGAATCTCTGCGCCCAAAGAAAATTAGCGCGCTCGTCGGGAACGAGAATCCGCGTTTGGAGCTCGTGAAATGGCTTCGCAGTTGGAAAGTGGGCTCAAAGCCTGTTCTGCTCGAAGGACCTCCAGGGGTCGGAAAATCCACTTCGGTTTACGCGGTTGCAGAGGAATTCGGCTACAGCGTGATTGAATACAACGCGAGTGACGTCCGGACCAAGAAGAAGCTAGCAGAAGTCATAGGACCGATCCTCGAAAACAGTTCGGTTTTCGGAGCTACCGACAAGTTCCTGCTATTCTTGGATGAAATTGACGGTCTGTCAGGGCGGCAGGATTTCGCGGGCATGGACTACATACTCCAGTTCATCGAAGAAGCTTCGATCCCAGTCGCAATGGCATCAAATTCTGAAGACGACCCCAAGCTCAGAAAAATTCAGCAAAAGTCCAAAGTACTCCATTTCAAACCTGTGGATGAAGATCTGATTTTCATATACTTGAAGGCGATGTCGAAGCGGATGGAGGAGCGCCTTCCAGATAGTCTGGTTCGCCGAATTTCCGAGAATGCGAAGGGAGATGTGAGGTTTGCATTGAATTTGCTCCAGACTATAACGTCCGAATCATCTGGAGCCACGTATTCTGACAAGCAGTTCTTCAGCACCGACGCTGCGCTTGATTCCATCCTCTCCTCGACTTCTTTCGACGAGGCTCTTTACAAAATGCGTGATTTCGACGCCGCGCCGATTGATAGAATTAGGGCAATTTATGCAAGCGTGGTTTCATCCAAAACCATTTCTGAAGAGGATCGAGCTGCTTCTCTGAAAATGATATCACTTGCAGACATACTACTACGGCGGATAAACCGCAGCCAAAACTGGAGGTTGCTGCGTTACTTCGACAAGTATCTGCTCCTGGCGTCCATTGGCAAAGGACTGAAGCCGTCAGATTCTGCAATTCCATGGAATCTAAGGCTCGCAATTTGGAACGATGGCAAAATTGTCAAAGAATTTCTTCAGGACCTGTCCAAGCAGATGCACGTGGGAAGAGGAGCAATTGCCTCCTATTATCTTCCTTATCTCTCGTTTTATCTAAAACACCGTCCGAGCGAGATGCAAAGATTTCTTCAAAGAGAGAACTACGACGATCCTGAAAGACGGGTCATGCTGAAAATCGCGCCGCACATCTGATTACGGTGAATTGACATTCCAATGAAAAGAATCAGTCCGAATGTTTGGTTTTCGCTTCCAAGACTTGGCAGCCAAGTATTTTCAGACTTGATGCGTACCAGGATTCAATATGATTCAAAGCTCGGTTTCAAAATAAATTCCTCAACAAATGTTTCAAAAGCTCTTAGAATTCTTTCGGACGCACTTGGAGAGCCGGTCGTAATTGCCGCTCCCTGTTTCGTTTGCGGAAAGCCTCTTGGGGAGGATCAGAAGAAAGATGCTGTTGTTTGTTCAGACTGCGTCGGATCGGAAGATGCGTACGCTCTCTACACGATGAAATTCGTCGAATTGATGGATTCTTGAGTTACCTCAACCGCATGCTTTAGCTGGATCGAAGTTAAAATCTTCGAAATTCCAGATCTTCTCACGTTATATTCGAGATGTTGGCTGTAATTCAGTCACATAAGTATCAGAAGTCCAGTGATTTAGGCACAGAAAGGTCATTTCGTCTCCAGCGGCGCCGAAGATCTGTTCACCATTTTAGGCCCCGTTCTTCTCCAAATTCTGGAATTGTTTAATATTGATAAAGCTGGGAATTCAAGGAATACTCCGAATCTAAATGGCGATAAATCAATCTCAAGACGGAAAGCAAGATCACGCGCACGATTTCAGGTACTATGCTTGCGTTAACCTGTGGGATAACGGAGAGACCACCGGCGTCATTGATGTTTGGCGCTGCTCCGTTTGCCATGCTAAAGGGATCGAGCTGAGAGCTCAGGGACTCAATAACCTTGCCACGGAAACAGGATTTCCGGTTCTCGATGGACCCGATAGCAACTGGGTAGTTTTTGTGTGCACCGCTCAAGAACAGGTGAGATATGAAGTCCTGCGCGTTCACATCGGAGATGTGATAGAGCACCAATGCGTCGAGAAATCCTCCCCAATCATGGTTGGAAAAGGATACAAGATTGCCGACGAAAAAGATCGCTATCACAAAGTAGAGAGTATAGAGGGCTACCTGAACGAAAACCTGGATTTGGCTCTAGTCAAGTAATTAGAGCAGGTGTGGCTGCTTTGCCTTTTCCTCTGGAACAGGCAAGTCTTTGTAATTTGATTGGTAGCGATTCATGTCTGGAATAATGTAGTGACAAGATTCGCATTCCCAGACAGTGCCTTCGTTTGTCCGTCGGAGAAAGAAAGCCGTCACTTTTTTTTCGTTTTCGCAGTAATTGTTCATTTGAAACTGGGACCTTCTATCACCGCGAAACAGTCACTTTTTGCGAGCTCTTCGTCTTCTTCCAATCTTCGAGAAATCTAGCAAGGCCAATGTCGGTCAAAGGATGGGACATCATCTTTCCGAGCACCTCTGGCGGAAGGGTTACGACGCCAGCTCCAATTTTTCCGGCTTCGATCACGTGTAGAGGATGGCGGACGCTTGCGACTAGCACTTCGCAGTCGAAGCTGTAGTTTTTGAAAATTGCAACTGTGTCTCGAACCACGTCCATTCCTACCTGCCCAACGTCGTCTAGTCGGCCGATAAATGGACTGACGTAGCTTGCCCCAGATTTAGCAGCGAGTAGAGCTTGGTTAGCCGAGAAAATTAATGTAACGTTTGTCTTGATTCCTTCGTTATGCAGTGTCCGAACAGCCTTTAGCCCCTCGGGCAGCATTGGTATTTTTACAACAACATTTTTTCCAAATTTGGACAGTCGTCTGCCCTCGCCGAGCATTCCTTCGTACTCCGTGCTTATGACCTCGAGGCTCACGGGCCCATGAACCAAGCGCACGATTTCTCCCATTATTTCCTCGGGGTCGCCAGAATTCTCCTTAGAAAGAAGTGTTGGGTTCGTAGTTATGCCATCGACGAGACCCATATCGTTGTACTTTTTGATTGAATCAAGGTTCGCTGTATCCAGAAAAATCTTCAAAACAAACACCAATTTCGGGGGCTGAAATGCTACTTCCTAGCCCTGCTTCTTGTTTCTAGGATTTTAGCGGCTATATTACTTGCGTTTAATCCGTATTTGGCCATGAGCTCAGGGGACTCGCCGGATTCGCCAAAGGTATCGAGCGTCCCAACTTTCCTGACTATAGTCGGATGATTCTCTGAGACTATCTCAGAAACAGCGCTGCCGAGCCCCCCCAGTACATTATGCTCTTCAGCAGTCACGATGAAACCGGTTTCAGTGGCTGCGTCAAGTACCGCCCGCTCGTCGATGGGTTTGATAGTTTCCATATCGAGCACTCTGACTGCCAGGGAATTTTCGGTTCTTAGTTTTCTAGCAGCGAGAAGAGACTCGTAAACAAGGAGACCACATGCGATAATGGTTGCGTCGCTCCCTTCTTCAAGGAGGTTAGCTCTGCCAAGTGAAATGATTTCTCCGGCTTGCTCTCTGCTATAGATAACCGGGCAGTCGGGCCTAGCAATCCTCATGTAAAATGGACCCTCGGTCTTTGCAATGATTTCGACTAGTCGCCCAGTCGAACCGGCGTCGCAGGGCACAACGACTCTCATGTTTGGAATGACGCG
>JASHSF010000108.1 GCA_030036955.1 Nitrososphaerales archaeon | reverse complement strand
TGTGCGAAGGACCTTAGCACAATAGAACGTGTCAAAATCTATGCCGGGGCAAGAGAGCGGCCGCGGCAGAAAAACTATGCAGATCTGTCCTTTCCGTTTTCCATCTCGACAATCATCGACGAATATTCAAAGAAACCTGTTGAATTTCTAAACGGAAAGTTCGTCGAGGTGCCGCCGATGTCTGGGGAAGAACGCATCCGTTTCCCAAACCCGGTAGGAGTGAATACAGTACATTATTCGATCCATTCTGAGACGGCAACCCTTCCCTTTACTCTTGGAAAAGGCGTGAGGAACGTTGAATTCAAGCTCGGCATGTCCCAAGCAATGATCGATGCCCTCCGTTCTCTCATTAGCATGGGACTTGCTTCAAAGGAAAAAATTTCAATAAAAGGGATCTCAATATCGCCCATGGAATTTCTTGTCAGATTCTTCAGTTTGACGAAGCCAGGTGAGAGTAAGTCAGAGAGATTTGTATGCTTAAGATCGGTACTTGCAGGGACAAAGGGAAGAAGGAGGATGAGGGTAAATGCAGATCTTATTTGCGGTCCAAATAAGAAGATGGGGCTAAACAACGCAACAGCCTTTCTTACCGGTACGTCGGCGTCGATTTTTGCTCAACTGCTCGCGGAGGGAAAGATTTTGGAGAAAGGTGTCATCGCTCCTGAGACAGCAGTCGACCCCGAGACCTTTGTTGCAGAGCTCAAGAAACGGGGAGTATCCATTTCCAAAGAAGCTTCAAGTTCCTGAATAAACCATTTCAAGCGCAAGCACTGCTGTAACCGTAAGAACCAAAAAGTTTGATCTCCACTCTTAGCCTCTGGTTTCTGATCGCAGGCTATGGTGTAATGGTTACTTTCTTCATCATTCAGCGGCTGCTGCGAAAGAGCTCAAGCGCAAAGTCGCTCCGAGGTGGTCGGTACGATAGAGGAAACATGGCACTGATAGGCTCCGCCACCGGCATTGGCCTTTGGTTGCCAATAATATTCGATGCCCTTGGAATTGAGACCTTTCGCATTAATTTTCTTGCAGGATTCGTTGCCCTAGCTGTCATGGTGTGTGGCGTGGGTCTCCGGATATGGGCAGCTAGAACTTTAGGAAAATTCTACACGACGACGCTTATGATAAGCGAGGATCAGAAAATCGTTTCTATTGGTCCTTACTCAAAAGTAAGGCATCCAGGGTACCTTGCTGAAATATTGATCTGGTCCGGTTTTGGAATCCTCTCAAGCAACTTCATCCTGGTTTTTGTTCTTCCTGCCATGTTTGTAGGCGTTCTCTCATACAGAATTTCATCCGAGGAAAAGATGCTCATTGAAGTCATGGGCGAGGAATATGTTGAATACAAGAAGCACACTCGAAAGCTCGTACCCTATCTCTTCTGAGTTATCCTCAAATAGCATGATGCGCTTTGAGCCTAGTCTCCCTTGAAAATTCTGAACCACGATGAGGTACCAGAAGGGCTGGACACTCAAAATCAGCTAATGCAGCTTAGCACGGGCTGGGGAATTTTCGACTTTGAGCAAATCGCTCTAGCGCGCAAAATGGGTTATCCTACTCCAAGTTACTGTGCCGTGTACGCTGTAGAGGGAGCCGAGCTACTATCAAAGGTAGAGGTGATTCGTGTAAAGTACAGGATGCCGGAGAATGAAGAAATTTTCTGCGGAATAGCAGGAGTCCTGACCCGGCGCGACAAGTCGCGCCTTGGTCTGGCGCGCATGCTCATGCAGGAAGTGCACAGGAGGGAAAAAGCCGAAGGAATAAAGTACTCGATTCTTTGCACGGGGCGCAATAACAAAGCTCACAACCTGTACCGATCTCTGGGATACACGGATGTGTATGCTCCTCCAACAGCGCTTGTCAAAACCTCGAAATTGACGGCCAAGAGTCCGAGCGACCTGAACCTGCGATCTGCAAATGCAGATGACGCCTCTCTGATCCAGGATTTGCATTCCAGAATCGTAAAGGATAGGATCGGTTTCGTCGAACGGTACGGCAATTGGCTGAAAATGCGTTTTGAACTCGGTTTTGAAAAGCCAGAGTCGTTCCAAATCTTATGTGATGGTGAGAATCCAATAGGCTACTCGATTCTCAATGAAAACAAAGGCTGGATTAGTTCGAATGAAGTACTTGCCGATTGTGACAAAGCCGAAAGTGTTCTAGCTGCGCTCGAAACGAGGGCTAAAGGCGGATGGCTTGCACTCCGCAACACTTTCGTTTCCGATTCTCGCGATCCGTTGCGAACAAGGGGGTATGATTTTTCAGAGTCTCCGTACTCGACTTTCATGGCAGCCCGCCTAGATCAAGACACAGTTTTGGAAAACGAGCTAGTCGAATCTTTAGGAATCAAAGACCCCCGCTTTGTTTGCCACTCATTAGACTGGTTCTAGCTATAGAAGTGACCCAGAACCTGAGGGTAGCACGTAGAAAGAAATTATTATTCCAAACACAATCGCAATGATTCCGAGAGTTAGAGTCACGATATAAATGGTGTTATTTTTCGCAAAGCGTAGCAGGTATCGAATCACAACCAGTCCAGTGAGAAAAGCTATTGCTATTGCGAGTGCAAGTCCATAAATGTCGAGCTGGCCGAGGGCAACTTTTACTTCTGCTCTTGTAAATATTAACGAAACGAGAAATGCGCCAATTGACGCAGGAATGTAAACTAGATAGGAGAGACGAAACGCTGTTTCAGGCTTCACTCCAAGGAGCAACATTGTTGAGACTGTGTCGCCGGACCTACTAACTCCGGGAAGCGCCGCAAGTCCCTGGGCGATTCCTATCAGGATCATATTGCGAAGGCTGACATCCCGTACGTTGTTGATCTTGAACGCAGTTTTTTGCCTGCTGCGCCAGATGAGCAAGCTATCCGCAATTAAGACAATTCCCAGTATCACCATTGGAATTCCGAGCGGGTACGGCGAGCTCACGAGTACCTTTTCCGCGAGAACGTAGAGGGGAACCGCAATGATAGCGGTTACAACCGTCACTATCAAAACAAATTTGAATAGTATGCGGTCCCGAAAGACTGCAACCACTTCTCTCCGAAAGTAAAGCGTTGCCGAACCGGTCGAGCCAATTTCCATGAATAAACCAAATGCATACGCTACCGCGAGCGGAAAATGAAGGAGTACATATGAGGTAAAGAGCACCTGCGTCTTGCTGCTTATCGGAAGCCACTCCGAGATTCCCTGGACGAGGCCGATGATTATGGAGTAGAGTATGTTGACGGCCATTCTTAGCAGCTCGCTCGCACTCGACGTAAATTGGATTTTTCAACCTTTGCCACGATTGCTAGTTGTGGCGTCGATCTTGCGTAATGTTTGCGAATACCTTTTGAGTAGAGCCTATCGTAAAAGAAAATCCGGAGTGCATTTGTCACTATATGCTGATGATTCCCGGTCCTTCTGAACCAGAGCCAGAAGCCCTTGCAACTCTTTCTCTTCCGATAATGGCCCACTACGGCGAAAAGTGGGCAGAGTTCTACTATGCCACGCTGGAAAAGCTTCAGAAAATTTTCAAATCGAAAAATGACGTTATGCTGGTTCCCGCTCCTGGGCAGGTCGCCGTCGAGATGGCGGCCGAGAACCTGCCGCGCAAAGGCAACGAAGCGTACGTTTGCTCCAACGGATATTTTGGGGAGATGATGGAGGAAATTGTGAGGGCACATGGCGTAAAGCCGGTTTTGATCAAAAGCGAACTCGGCAGGGCCGTGACGCTTGACCAGGTGAAGGAAACCCTCGAAGGAAGAGATCTCGAGGGCAAGTGTATCTTCATGGTGCACAATGATACCTCGACTGGAATTGAAAATCCAGCTGGTGAGATTTTGCGCTACTGCAAACAGCAGGGAATGCTGACTGCCGTTGACTGCATTTCATCCTTCGGCGGGGCCGATATTCGCGTCGACGAGTGGAAGGCAGATTTTTGCGTCGGCTACGCGAGCAAAGCTCTCGGGGGAGTGTTCGGAATTGTTCCCGTTAGTGTGAGCGAAGATTCCTGGAACGCAGCAAAGAAACACAAAGATAAGATCAATGGCAGATTCCTCGATCTGAACGAGTGGGCTTACTACGCGAAAGAGTGGAAGAAAATCGGCCACCCGTATCCGAGCTCGATGCCAACGTCGATCATCGCTGCTCTAAACACCAGCGTTGACATTGCGCTCAAGGAAGGACTAGCCAATAGGTACGAGCGGCACAGAAGGGTCGCCAAGATGACACGCGATGGACTCGAATCTCTCGGGCTCGAGATTTTCTCCGACAAGAATTATGCTTCGAAGACGGTCAGCGTTGCAAAAGTTGATGAAAAGCTCGACAAGCTCATCAGGGATACCTTGAACAATAAATATGACATTATGATTGGCGGAGGGATCGCAGGGCTCGAAGGAAAAATAATTCGAATCGGTCACATGGGAACTTCGGCAAGCGTTGCGAAAGTGTCTATTGTACTTTCCGCGATGAAAACTATACTCGATCAAGCGCCCCTAAGAAAGGCAAGAGCGAAGGCAGTCTCCAGTTAATCTTTCCGCAATGCCTTCCGATACTTCTGCGCCTAAAATCAGGCATGCCAGATTGACCGATGCAAGGGACATTGCGCTCATTTACAACCAAGGCATTGGAGAACGAATCGCGACGTTCGAAACAGAACTGAGGAGTGAAGAAGAGAGAAGGAAGTGGCTTGAAGGCCACGACGAAAAGTATCCGGTTCTAGTAGCTGAGATCGGAGAAAACGTCGCGGCTTGGGCAGGAGTCTCGTCGTACCGAGACAGGGCCTGTTACTCGGGCATCGGCGAGTTTTCAATATATGTTTCGAAAGATTTCCGAGGCAAGGGAATTGGAATGATTCTGCTCAACTCACTCATCGAAGAAGCATCTCGGCTAGGTTACTGGAAGCTTCTTTCCAGAGTATTCGTGTCAAATGAAGCCAGTCGCAGACTCTGCAAGAGCTGCGGGTTCAGGGAGGTGGGAATTTACGAAAAGCACGGAAAGCTTGACGGAAAGTGGATCGATACGCTGATTGTAGAGCGCCTCATTCCTGAAAATTTGATATGAGGGCTAGGTAAGATAGTATCTCTCATGGTAAGGACCTGGGTCTCTGGAAGCCAAAGCACCGAGGCAATCGACAAGATCCGCAGCGAGCTTGCCGAGCTTGAAAGGAAGCGCGACGAATTGATCGATGCGAACAAATCAAAAATCTTCCAGTGGGCATCACGAGTAGTTAGAGCAAATAGCGACAGCGACAAAATGGCAGGCGAAGTAAAGGAAATTATCGCAGAGTACGATTCCCTTGTCCAGACCATTTTCGACAAAGAAGTCCTGCTCTCGGAGAGGCTCGACGAGCAGGCGAAGTTCGATTCGCTCGGTTAGTTTTTAGACCATCCAATCCCGCTGCGCTTCGCCGGTGAATCTTTTGATCATCCGCGCTTCATTTTTCAAAAAAGCGATATCCCAGGTGATAAGCAGTGTCCGCCTTCTCCCGAGCAATTTCATTGTCTCACGTATTGGGTCAGCTTGGTGGACAGCTGGGGAATTGATTCCTTTTTGGCCATTCACCCTCAGTTATCCTTAAGCCCTCTAGGGCTTAAGTTCAATATAGGGGCGCACGAAGACAAGGAAATCCTTCATAATGCGAAGGAATCTGCTGAAAGTTTGCTAAAAGACACCGATTGCATTTCAGACTAGGACGACATTTGATCTAAATGTCAGATGTTTTTCTTCAAAGTCAGGACTCTGTATCCAAGGTTTCCAGGAATGTAATGCTTCGAGTTCCTCAAAGAAACGTTAGCATCCATCCCTATCGAATCGGATAGGACGAGCTCGTTTCCAATTGTTTCAAAGAGTTTATCCATTTTGACTTTGAAAGGCCGTAACAATTCTCGCAGTCTTAAAGCTGTTATCGGCCCGGATTTTTCATAGTACCTTGCTTGGAGGCACAGCCCTTTCCTCGTGAGAATCCTGTGAATTTCTGTATTCTTCTTTAGCTCTAGGCCGAGGCTCATTTTGAGTCGCTTCTCCCTCGAGTCTCGGACCCCGAACCCGACCGCATAGGAATTAGGAGAAAAGTCTGGGAATAGTGTTAGCGCGAAGTTAAAGAAATTACTTGGAAGACGACTATCAAGACAATTATCGTTAAATAATAGAACCCTGCAGTCGCTTAACATTTCTTTTAGGCGCCTCTTTGAAACAGGCGAGTTGATTATTCTTGATGAAATGCCATGAAGACTCAGGTTCTCTCTAGCGCGCTCAAGCATTTTCATGCTGAAATCTGTTCCGATTAGCTTCCCTGTAGCAATGCGTCTCAGCATTTCGCCCTCCCCACACTGTACATCGACGAGTATTTTATCCGAATCAACGTCGACTTTTTCGGCTACCCTGTCGTAGGCCTTTTGATAATCTTCAGTTCTGGAACGCCTCAGCCACCACGAAACAGGATAGCTCATCTAAGACAATCAATCCATTAGTCTAAGACGATCTTTTGTTTGCTGTTCCTGCTCTTCAACCTTCTCAATTTTTTCGTCGGCATCTAATCCGTTCACCTCGTCGAACAGTTTGGGCAAGCGGTGCTTATACATTTTCTTACCACTAAAATAATGGCCGAGTAGTAAATTAGGCGGTCTCGCGAGATGTTCAAGAACTCCTTTGTGCCGCCTACTCCACTTGTTTTCAAAAGAAAGTTTTCGGTAACCTGAGTTGCAAAGTTCCATTTGTAATAAACTTACAGACACTTGTCTTCAGGTCGTCAGGTGAAGAAGATGGCAGTAATTCACAAAAGGTGCAAAATTCCGATTTGAGCCAAATCCCCTCAGATGAATATTTGACAGAATTCGCTTATATAATATTCAAGATGCCAGAAGATTCGGAATTTTTTGAAAGTGACAGACAATGCCTAACCCTGAATGGAAGATATCAAAGCCGAAATCGGACGACGAGTATTTCGAGCGGATGACACGGGCACTTTTCCAAGCTGGACTCAACTGGAAGATGATAGAAAACAAGTGGCCGAACTTTCAGAAAGCATTTTCTCGATTCTCAATCAAGAAAGTGGCAAAGTTCGATGATGCGAAACTTGAAAGGCTGTTGAAAGATACTGGCATCGTGCGAAACAAAGGAAAGATCATGTCAACAGTCTACAACGCCCAGCAAGCGATTCAAATTGAAAAGGAATTTGGCTCTTTCAAAGATTACATTGATTCATTTGGAAAAAATCACGCAGCCCTGCAAACCGATTTGCAATCTCGATTTCACCATTTAGGCGAATCTAGCTCTAGAACCTTTCTTTGGATGTCAGGGGTGAAATTGAGTCCCACTGCTGAAGAGAAAGCTTGGCTTGCGCAGAACCAGTAGCCATCGACTCGAAAAGTTGTCCAAATTGTCCCTAGCTAGTTAAATGATATCTAAAGGACGACCCAAACACAAGATCGCCGGGTAACATCATTCACGTGCGACTGGTATCCCGTAAAGGACGGAAAGATTCAATCGCTCAGAGTTGTTTTTGACGCGAGGCCGTTCGCCGCAATGTTCGAAAAAAGAATAAACGGCTAAAGAGGTATAGACAAGCCATACCTAATACCTTTTCTTAGTCGAGAAAGCAACTGCCATAATATTTAATTTACTGTAAAGTTACTGTAATC
>JASHSF010000107.1 GCA_030036955.1 Nitrososphaerales archaeon | reverse complement strand
GCGCCTTCGTTTGATCTGGAAGGCTCCAAGTTGAATGCTTCTACACGGCTGTAGGCCTCGAAGAAATGATCCGCTTTATGGTGACGGTTCTCGTGAACTCCACCATTTGTGGTGGTTCCATCAGTAACCTGAAGCGAATGCTGCATTTTTCAGAAACTGGTTTAACATTAAGAGACGAAGTATATAATTGACTTATGAACCCACGATCTTATATCGAGTCCGGCTAATTCTTTAGGGCAAAGTGTCGAGTTCTGATAACTCTGCACATCGATAGTAGAGAGACGGGAATCTTTCGAGGAAAATTTTCTATCTCTCTGTGGTATGCGGTTTCTCCTGAAAGGAACACGACTTGAAAATTTCGCTTTTGACCCTCAAGATGCATGAAGCGCGGCCTCCGGTCTCCTTCTGCCCCGCATGACCTGCGTCAATATGCAAGGGTAAGAAACCGCTATCCCAGCCAAGAGGACACTTACTTCGCAGTCTAGCTTTGGCTCTTAAGGCAAGTAATTGCAAAAGCGAATCCAAATAGGATCCTACACCCAATATTCACAATATTTGGGAGCTTGATTTCTGTCTTCGTCTCAGATTGCATAAATCGGAGCGAAGTTCTGTGGGATTTCGCAAAGCGCTTCAGGAAGCTGGAAAGAGGGCCACGAAGAGAGACGGTTTAATTAATCCATTTTTGTGGGACTTCTTTCACCTGTTCAACGCCTAGTAATTTGGTAGTCTTCCCGTTTCTGAAGGCTATGGGTCTCTAGTTTTTTACCTCCTTCGCCCTTTGTCGGAGTTGGAAGTGTTTAGAAAAAGAGTTACATCACCCAACATGAGTATTCATTATTGTTAATGCCGTGAATCCACCATTCAAACCATTCGAACATCCAGCAGGACACCTTAATTCTAAGCTCAAAGTGCTGCGCATGTATCACATTCCGATATTTCGGAAAAGTACCAGGTTCGATTGCGGGGCCATTTCATTCGCGCATAAATCTTAAATGTTGCGTAACTGTCGCTCACGCTTGCTGTTTAGATTATGGTGCGCAAGTCCTCTTTAACCAAGTTCCGGATAATGCTGCCAATCGCCGTAGCAATCTTCCTCTTTGTGTTCTTTCCTCTGGTTACTGTGTCCGCCAGCACGCAATCAGCCCAAGTGCATGTGTCTTCAGTTGTGATGAAAAAACACTCGGCGCCCGCTGCGAGTGGAACCGGCAATGCATGCCCCTCAACAACGCAGTGCGTTTACGTGGCCGACTCGATTGGAGCAGTCTCGGTGTATAAGGGAACGACTCTGCTCGCCAATATTCCAATTCCTCTTACCTCTTCTGATCCTTACACTTGCCCCACGAGTACATACTACGCATACGGCAAGATTCTCGTCGCAGATCCTTGCGGTGCCTTTGACGCTGGCGAGCTCCGGGTCTTGAATCCATCCACAAACTCTTGGGGTGCCCCGATAACCAGTGCCGGAGGGTCTCCAGTCTTCATGGTTCTAAATCAGAAAAATCACTTTCTTTACGTTACCAATTTCGATTATGGGACCGTTACGGCAATCAATTCAGCTGGGACTGTTGAGACAGTAATTCCTACTTGTGGCGCTCTGCCGGAGTTTCTTGATTACGATTCTGTTAGCGGCTTAGTCTTTGTTGGGAACCGAGAGAACTTTACGTCAGGCCTAGGTTGCGTAGATGTAATCAATGGTCTTAAAGCCGAAACTCCAATTGTCAAAGCCGGATCAAGTCCGCTCCTCAGCGTAACTGGAGTAACGGTGAACCAGAAGACAGGAAACGTGTACGTCAACGACTACGAAGCAAACGACTTTGCGGGAGCCGTCTACGAGTACACGAGCACGGGTACTTTTGTTGGGAAAGTCGCACTGCCCGCCAATACGTACGAAATCTGGGGCAGTGTCTACAGCCCAGCGACGACCTCTGTCTACGTCGTAAGCCCCGAGAATTTCAGCACGTCCGGATTTAGTGAGCAGGGATTCGCTTTCGCAATAAGTGCAACAAATGCCGTCAGCAAGGGGTACAACCTTGGTCTTGTTCCCCAAACCGGATGTTACGACCCGGCCACCAAGAGCGTCAACGTCCCCAACTATGAAGATCCCTTCAATGCGCTGTCCGTGGTAAGCGACTCCAACATAGTAACTAACGTCTTCTACTACGGCTATCTTGAAGGATTCGGCTGCGGAGCAAACTAAACGCGCACAAAATGCGAACCCAATCCTTCCGCGACGAGCATCGAAGCAGCTAAGCTATAGCAGTCCTGCTTTTCGATTGTATCACTAAACCGTGTTCGCGATTCAAGGATAAGATATCCAGCAATCTAATTTGAATATTGACAATAAAGTCAGGGTATCAGGTTCCGATATGTCAGCGTTCGACATTGATCCATGAAACTGATCTTTGAATCTCGACAATAACAGATTGGCATCGCAACGCGCATAAATCTTAAATGTTGCGTAACTGTCGCTCACGCTTGCTGTTTAGTTTATGATGCAAACCTCGACTCTAAGATCGCATCCTCGCAAGTACCGGGTAGTTCTTCCAATAGCACTCGCAGTTTTTCTTCTCGCGCTCTCTCCCATTTTTCTATCTGCCGCAAACGCTTCGAGCGTGTCTCCCGTAGAGAAATTGACATCTTTCAGCTACACCCACAATTTTCCACATCCCTCTGCAAAGCTCCCGGCGGGAGCCGCAAAGGGTTGTCCCAGTTCGACACAATGTGTTTACGTGGCCGACTCGATCGGCGGAGTGCAGGTTTTCGAGGGCTCCACCCTTCTGACATCTATCCCCGTCCCTCTCACTTCTTCTGACCCCCAGTCCTGTCCGGTTAGCGCTTACTATGCCTACGGTAAGATACTCCTTGCCGACCCCTGCGGAAACTTTGGCGCGGGAGAAATTCGAGTACTGAACCCTGCGACGAATGGCTGGGAGGCGCCGATAACCAGTTCGGGCGGTGCGCCAGCCTTCATGGTTCTGAATCAAAAGAACAATTGGCTATACATTACGAATTTCGGCTATGGGTCGGTGACGGTGATCAACTCAGCGGGGGTTGTTGAGGGAGTGATAAACACTTGCGGCGCTCTGCCAGAGTTTCTAGATTACGATTCTGTAAGCGGCCTCGTTTTCGTCGGGAACAGAGAGAACATACACACGGACACTGGATGCGTTGACGTGATAAACGGTCTGACCGCCGAGACGCCAATTTTGCACTCGTATCCTGTCATCGATTTGCTTACGGTTACTGGCGTTGCAGTGAATCAAGCAACAGGAAACGTCTACATCAACGACGCCTTCCAAAACAACGAGCAGGGAGTGGTCTACGAATATAGCAGCACTGGCAAATTTATCCAAGGGATAGCTCCCCCAACTGGAAGCTTTGAACTCTGGGGAAGCGTCTACGATCCTGAAGCAAAGGCCGTCTACGTAACCAGCCCAGACACGCTCAACTTGACTACAGGTATCCTCAGCGAGCAAGGATTTGCCTTCTACATAACTTCTGGGAACTCCGTGAGTGGGCGGGCCTTTCTGGGGCTCGGTCCGGAGGCAGGATGTTACGACCCAGCAGTTGTAAGCGTCTTCTTCCCGAACTTTCAGAATATTGTTGGTTCAGCCGTCTCCATAGTCACCACGATACCTGGAATAATTTCAAACCACGTAACCAACGTGAATTACGTCGGAGTCGTCGAAGGATTCGGCTGCGCGGCCAGCTAGTTAGCTCCGACGGATGAACAGAAGATTGCTAAAGGCGGAGCAGCCTGCGCTGACTTGGCTCGTCGAAGCTAATTTCATCAACGGTGTCGATAGCTAAGCTCGAAACGCGAAGGACTTGAAAACATTCGCTTGTTGCAAGGGGGCCGAAAGCCTATCCTCTCGATAGGGCTTGTTATTTCGATCTCTGCGTTGATGATTTTTTCCTTTGCGATTGGAAATTCGCTAACCGGTGTTAGCGGCTGGGGGGCAACTCAAGTCACAACAGCCTCACTCATCATCAGATCTTCACCGTCCGGCGGCCCCGCCTGCGGAAGCACTGACGCTCTCTGTCCACAGATGTTGACGGCTGCTTACAATATGACCCAGATGCAAAAGAGCGGAATTAATGGAACTGGACAGGCGGTTGTAATCGATGACGCGTGTGGAGACCCGACGATTGCAAGCGATCTAGCAACCTTTGATTCCAATTACGGACTCCACAATCCGGTTTTGCATGTGTACCAACCGCAGGGCACGCCGTGCTCTGACAGCGGTTGGTCCGTAGAAACTTCGCTCGATGTTGAGTGGGCTCACGTGGTAGCGCCTGGCGCCGTAATCAATCTCGTCGAGGCTGCCCAGCCCGTTGATGCTGATCTTTTCGGTGTTTGGACGTATTCGATGTCGCACAATCTCGGTAACGAAATTTCCAACAGCTGGGGCGGAAGCGAAAATTGTCCATCTGAAGCTCTCTCGGCCCTGGCAACAGCTACGAGTAAAAACATCACCGTCCTGGCATCCGCAGGCGACGGCAACGCTTGGGGCGAAGGCATCAACGGAGTCAACTTTGCTCCGGCTGACTGCACGCAGGTTCTAACGGTCGGCGGGACAACGCTGAGAGTGCAATCGTCGGGCGCCTACATCAGCGAATCGGCATGGTCGAACGAATACGGGGGTACGGGAGGAGGCTACGTAGGAGGAACTCCTGAGCCAGTTTTCCAATCCTCGGTGAAAATAAGCGATCCGTACAAAGTGCTGGCAAAATCCGACGTTTCCGCTGATGCCGACCCGAACACCGGAGTCAGGGTTTACAACAACGGCGCCGGGGGATGGCTGATCGTCGGCGGGACCAGCGTCTCGTGTCCTCTATGGGCTGGGTTTCTCGCGGACGTGAACCAGGCTAGGGCAAGTCACGGCCTGCACCATGCAGGATTTTTGACTCCGTTCCTGTACGACACCGTTTACGGGGTCAGCGGAGGCTCAACTCTTTATCCGAAGGATTTCCACGATGTTACCACAGGGAACGACGGTTGGGCTGCGACAAAAGGATGGGATCCGCCCACGGGCATCGGTTCGTTCAACGCGGGCGAGCTCGAAAGGACCTTGGGTACGAGTCCGACTGCGTGAGTCTTGCAAGGCTCCGGAATCGAGAGAGCAAGCGAATTAGGGCATACTACTTTTAACTGTAAAGCTTCAAGTCTCCAAGATGGGAATTCGTTCAATAGATCTCCAGATTCAAAAAAATATTTCCGAGGCTGCCGTTTCATCTATCGCTAAGACTACGTGCTAAACTAGAAAAACTCCATTTTATTGCAGGTAATTTTTCTAGCATGGTGCGGTCCATCGGTGATCGCGAGGATGGATACTTAGTGACTAGGACCAATGAGGATTAGGAGTTTGTAGATAGGAGTATTCCATATAGATCTTTGCAGGATTTCTTGCATTCAAAGAATATGACTTTAGATCAATCTCCTTGCAAATTCGGAAGACTGAAACCTACGAGTTATGGCATGGCAAGAACGTTTATCTCGAAATAATCTGCTTCAATTGTCAAGAAATAACTTGGCACACGGCGGGCACGGAAGTCACTCTTGGAACGGAGTTCACTCAGGTAACGGGAGTGGCTACGCAGGTTTTCGGCCGATATTTCCTCTTCTTTTTTACCCCATGATGTGGTTTTGGCTGTATGGGAGACAAAATCGTTTTCCGCAAATTACCGGCGAAGAGCCATACGTCAATTTCACGTGCAAGTTGTTGATCAACCTCGAAAGGAACAGCAGCACCGCTTTTGGAACTTTGATCACAGACCAGACGATTGTTCAAGAAACGCTCTCGAATTCGGAGTATGCCGACAAGCTCAGGAACTTTATGCGCCAGAGTAATTTCGAGCTAATTGCGATTTCCATCGATGGAAGAGAATTATTCAGGCATGATTACGATACAGACGTTCAAGATCCAATAGCGGGCAAGTACTTAGTGGAAGGGTTTACTGCCATCGCAGATAAAATCGGAACTGCGACCTCCGTTGACGTAATTGCCAGGGCGAAAGTAGATAGCTTTCACATTGCCCTGACTGTCAGCTTTGCTTCAAGGCATCCAGCTGGCCGCTATTCTCTCGAATGTCTGGTCAACGCAGTTCCCCAGGTGTACTTCAAAGCAAAAATGGAGTCACTTGATATTGCAAGAGCTCGAATCAACCAATTCAACCAGTTAATGTTTAACCGGTTCGAAAGATCTGCCTTCGTTATTCAGGAACGAGATCTAATGATTCCGATTTTAGAGAATTTAGTGGCTCGAATCTCATCCAACTACACTGTGAAGAATGGACGGATTCAGCTTTACGAGGGCAGGGGCAGCATTCCTATCTGGCGTCGGGTAATCGATCCTAAAGCGACTTAATTCTCCACTAAACGTCGGACAGAAAACTCGTCGAGCCCGAGCTTTTCCTACTTTGCTCTAAAAATAGCATTACATTCTTCTTGGTTCGGACATGTTGCAGTCTTCGAAAACTGTGAAATAATCTACTGATCCGAAGAAAAAGATTGCGAGGTTAGACACTATGACTAACAACAATTGGGTTTTTAGCTTGGTTTGAACCCGTACCCGATCCCAATAGTCACTGACCGAGTTCGTGAGGCGATAATGTACAAAATTCCTTAAAACGCAGCTCGCCGCGAGTTACTTCGAAACGACTTGGCAAAATTTGTGCTTGTCCCGGGAGCCTGGCTAGGAGGATGGGTGTGGAATAAGATCACCCCGATGCTCGAGGATGAAGGGCATCAAGTCTATCCGGTTACCCTCACTGGAATGGGGGAACGAGTTCACCTCGCGTCAACGGATATTGGAATCGAAACGGCAATCCAAGATGTAAGCAACGTCATCAAGTACAATGATCTTGAAGATTTCGTGCTGGTTGGACACAGCTTTGCAGGAAAGGTCGTCGCGCCTGTCGCGGATCGCGATCCGAAAAGAGTAAGGAAGCTTCTTTATCTGGACGCATTTGCTCCAGAGA
This sequence comes from Nitrososphaerales archaeon, assembly GCA_030036955.1. Lineage (GTDB taxonomy): Archaea > Thermoproteota > Nitrososphaeria > Nitrososphaerales > CADDZS01 > JASHOD01. The sequence continues at coordinate 296 of JASHSF010000107.1, read as the reverse complement.
AAGTTAGGGAACCGCAGGGTAGCTTCGAACCAGATGAGTTTGGAACTTTGAAACCGGATGAATGGTCGATGCCTCTGACCAACAAGATTCTCGACTATATCGGAAAGGATGTTCAAGGGGAAGATCGAAAATGGATGATGTCGAAGGGAACGCCGTGGCTCAAGAGGCACTGGAGCGAACCTATCACCCTCTCGGAAAATTTTGACTCGGTAAAGAGCGCGTACGTATTTTGCACCTCGGGTGGCAGCCCTGTCGAAGAAATCCTGAGCGGAAAGTGGGGACAGTTATCCGGCCAT
>JASHSF010000106.1 GCA_030036955.1 Nitrososphaerales archaeon | reverse complement strand
CTCGCAGAGAAATTGAGGTGCATAGTTGCCGGGAGCCCTGGAATGTTGTAATCGATTTGCTGTGCAGAAATAACCAATGGGATATCCAAAATCCAAGGATACTGAGCTTGGGTCTGGTTTGTCAGATAAGCGTCTGAGGCCCCAATCGTTAGAAGGTTCTGCTCGACGCCCTCTTGCCCGTATCCGCTGCCACCGGCACCCACGTTCACGGTAATTTTTGGATAAAGAGCCATGAACTTTTGTGTCCATGTGAGAAATGCGATGTACATCAGCGATGAGCCCGCTTCGTTAATGGTCGCTGGAGCGAGAGAGGCAGAGCCCGAACCGCCGGAGCTGTTACGAATGATAAGGGCACCGGCCACTGCACCCACGATTATGAGCACGGCAAGTATGACTATGATAAGCGCGCTGACAGCTTTTTTCGCACGAGAAGCCTCCGAAATTTCCAACTCGAAACATCAACGCCGAAAAAATAGATTACGTTTGATCGCCCGCATCTACTTTAGGCATAATAATCATTGAGGGAGTAAAATATTGTCAAGTATATACTGGCCTCAAGCGTATGCTCTCTGCTCCGGCGTAATTTTCGTTCGCTCAACCGTAAGATCTAGAACTGCTTCTGCGAGATCTGCTCCACTGTCCAGCCCCCGGTTCATGTAGTCTAAAAGAAGTAGGGCCAAACAAAAAGATCCTTCGCTCACGTCTCTGTTGCCGACAAATTCTTCACGCCTAACCTCTTTCAGGGCGCTGACTCTTTCAACGACATCGTCGGCAGTTTTGTAGTCCCACTTGAAGAACGCGAGCATAGCATCGCCTACGAGGCTCATCACTTCGTCGTTTAACTTCTTGAGCCTACCGAGTACCTCCTTGTCAAGTGGCGGGGTAAGAAAGTGTGCCTGCTCGGCCATCCTGCAAGCATTCCGTGCAATCCTTTGCAGGGTCCTTGAAATAACAATGCATCCGAGGATGTAGCTTTGCTCGGGAACGTAGTGATTTGAAAACGTCTCGCTCAGAGGATTGTTAAGCTGCCTTGCTATGCAGAGGCCGAACCTTTCTACCTCAACCATGCGCTGCATTACATTTTTGGCGCTTTCGGCATCCATGGATCCTGCAACAAGAAGGGCATCTCTTTGCATAGACATTGCAATTAGCAAGATCCGTTTTAGGGCATTTTCAAGACTAAGTTCTGAAAATCCCATCAGCACCTGAAGCACGAGAGTATCTCTGGAGTCAAGCACTATCTCCGTACCTATGAGTCGGTTTCGCACCAGATCTCTCAGTATGTCCTTTTGGGGCGGTCGGAACAATCCGCTCTTCGCCCTGATCCTGATTTCTGTTGAGCCCGCTACGTAAAGTGCGCAGATTCTCCGGAAGATCGACTCTGGTGTATCGTTTTCTGAAGTGTCGAGCACGTTACCGTTTCTTACGATCCTCGTATCAGGCTCGTCAACGCTGATCAAAAGCGATTTGCTGTCGGTCCGCGTGATCGTGATGGGATACCCTTGCTGGAGTCCCATTTCCTGCACCCATTTCTTGGGAAGGGCAATCATGCAGGATGATTTCCCCGAGAGCTGTACTTTGCGGCGAGCCTTTTCTTGAATTAACAACGTTTAGTGTCTTGAGCACGTGAGAGATCTACTTCTAGACATTCTTTCCCTATTGAGAATAAAGATGCTATTGTGAAGGAAATTTTTTCAGAATTTTTTGGATGAACCGGAAATAGGAAATCAGCCTCCATAGGCATGCTTCATAATGGAATTAACTTTAGTTCACAAATTTTTCTCAAAATGGCTCAGTTTTTTCTGTCTTCTAGGGCTATTTCCGGCAATTTTACCCGGTATGAATTAGCCCTGATCTCGTTTTTCGCTTTAATCGGGATATTCAATTTCATAGACTTCCTTACGACAGTTTACGCACTGCGGATAGGACTCGAGGAAGCCAACACGCTCTTGATCACGTTTGCAAACGCCGCAGGGCTTAATTTACTCGAAGTCCTTGCTTCGATAAAGATCGTGTTTGTGATCGGATCAGCAGTTCTGGTTATGCTCGGCGTTCGCTCCCAGAATAAGACGACTCGGAAAATGGTTCTCTCGGGAGTGCTCGCTTTCGCGCTAGTGTTTGCGTTTGTGTGCGTAAATAACCTATACTGGATTCTTTCCTAGGCTCCCGAATTTCTCTATAGTGAAGGTTATTCAGATCCACCGCTCGCTTTCCGTCATTTCGTTTTGAACGTTACCAGTAATTTCCGCAGTTTTTGACCCGAAATACAAATTATCCCTTAGCTTTCACAAGTTTTCCGTTCGAAGCATTCAGCTCTGAGTCTATCTTTGAACTCCAGTGTTCGCTGAGTGCCCCAAACGCTCGTCCAGATTGACCTTTTGAATCATTTCTGTTCCAGGATCTATCCGACCAGCTCTCTGGTGTCGATTTGGATCCCGTCTTCTTCCATCGTGAATTTCAGAAGCTTGTCCATCGGTAGCGTCCCTTTCAACTTCGGAACGTAAAGCATCCTGGTAATCCTGTCCGCGTTGATACTGACCTGAATGATGAGCACGTTGTCCGAAACGGAACGGAGAAATGCGAGGTTCTGTCGGGAAAGAATTGGAGTTTCCAGTGCGACTACGAAACCCCTTCCAGATAGCGCAATATTCCGAATAGCCCTCATGGCTTCAATTATTTCAACTTCGGATTTTCCAAAGATGTAATTTGAAAAATATGGAAACACTGCAACGTCGAAACTCATCTTCTTCAGAAATGACAAGCTTGCGCCTGAGCCTATTACAACGGAACTCGTCTTGCTGCCTCCGTTCTCGGGTAGTTGCTTTTGGGCACCGGTCGGCGGGAGCATCGGTTGATCCTTTTGTGAAGAGCCACTTTCCTCGCTAGTAAGATAGCAAACTTCTTTCCCGAGCGAAAGAGCGTAAGCACCAGCCTGCATCGCGAGGATTCTATTTACTGTGCCGAACTCTTCCTCGATCAGACTAACGCCGGAAATCATCTTTAGGAGAATTTCATCAAGCATACTAACTCGGCGCTACAGATAGGCAAATTTAGCCAAGCTTATTTATTCCTAATCATTGGGCCGCCGATTTTTCCTATATTGAATCTATATTTCACAATATAGATTAGCTTGACAACGGCTATATCGATTATTCGTCAAACGGCGCAAGATACAGCGAATGCTCTCAAGGCGCCTGCTCAGGAAGAAGCGGGCAGTCTCAGAAGTTCTCGGAGCCCTACTTCTCATGGTAGTTGTCATAATCGCTGTCGGATCCTTCTCGTATTTTCTTTCGACAACCCAGCAGCAGGCCCAGAACAGGTCAGAGCTCATTCAAGATGTAAAAAACGAAAATCTTCAGGTAACGAACATCAAGCTC
>JASHSF010000105.1 GCA_030036955.1 Nitrososphaerales archaeon | reverse complement strand
TGGATTCTGTTTTGTTATCAGGATCATTTTGGACCTGGCTTCCCACATTCTCACTCTACTCTAGAAAGAACAGTGAGTGCCCGGAGCGTAATCATCTTGCTCGGAGCTCCTGCCGTCTCAAGCGCGAATGGCTTGTCGTTGAACTCGTGCATGACGTCTGGATGAACAGCGTCCAAGTTCCAGCGCCCGTCTGTTCGCCGCTTCTTTTTCAGAAGCGAGAGAGCGAACTGAAGCCTCGGATCGTTGCCATATCCGAGTGCCGTCATCATGTCCAAACCTACCAGGATGTCGTAGAAGTAGTGGACAGGATAATGGAAGCGGTACCAGGGGTCGTAGGGGGGTCCCTGTTGGTGCAGTTCCCTTTCAAGGAAGAACTCGGCCCCGAGTTCTGCGACGTGCTGCATCGATGCGGTCCTTTTCGAGCGAGGAAGGCTGGCAAGGGCGCCCAGTCCTTGCCAAGCGTCAAGATTACGGCCACTCCCGAAGTGCGACCATCCACCTTGAGGGTGTGCCTTCTTCACAATCCATTCCAGAGACCGGCGAACGCGGGGATCATCGCCGTAGCCGAAGCGAATCAGCGCAGCAGTTCCAATTCCGAGAGAACAATAATGAGGTTCGACGGAAGGATGGAGAATGGGCCCGTAGCGAAAGGGCTTCATCTTCATCCAGAGCTCGGAGGAATCTCGAATCTGAGGCAGCTCTTTTGTTAAACCCAAATCGGAGAGCACGAGCATCATCCAGGTTGTCGAGAGGTAGCTCGGAGTAAAGTGGCTCCATTCTCGCACCCACCAGCCAGTTGGATTGCGCTCTGCCAGAATGGTCGCGGCCCAGCCTTCCACAGGTATTCTCTTCTTTGCATCCTTCACCTCAGAGTCGCTCTCCTTCTTTCCGAGAAGCCGAGTCAGCGTAAGGTACTGCATCGAGGGCTGGTCAGGCTCGAGCAACCAGTCTACAGCTTGCCGATTCTTTGTCTCTGACGAAGATAAAGTCAACTTGTTGAAGAGAACGCTTCAAGTCTGATTAAAGAATTTGTATTAGCAAGTAGCGCAACCTTTCGAGTGAATCGAAATGATCCTGGAAGAGAACTGAGTAGGCTCTTTGACGGACTTGAACCTTCTTATCTGGCCATAAAGCCATGCAGATACAGATTGCCCGAGTCCAAAAATTATGTTCGAGGAGTCAAATTGTCAGAATACAAGGGCAAGCGCCCTAACAGGACTCGCGCTTCCCCCAGTCAACGCAAGTGGAGCGCCCACGAAGAGAAAATTTTTGCCCAGTAGTTTGTCCAAGTTTGCAAGGTTTTCATAGTTACCTATGGTATTAGAGAGTAGTATTTTGTGCGCGGGGAAAGGGGTGTGATCTGGCCCCGGAGCATCAAACCCTATCGAGTTAACACCAAGCTCCACAATGTAGTTGCACGCGTCCTCACTTAGCTCCGGATGGTTGAGCCACTCACTTGATTTCGCCTTGTTTGTGTAGCCCGTGTAGAACAAGAGCATCCAACCAGATCCGACTTTGCTTGGGAGGTTCTTTAGGGCAGATGAAATATCACTCCTGCTAATAGAATACATAGGAGGTTTCTGTGAAAAGTCTAGAACTGCTCCCGGTCCAACATACCTTTCAAGAGGTACCTCGTCCACGGTCTTAGTCCCCGGAACAAAGTGCGCAGGTGCATCAACGTGTGTTGCCGTGTGCTCTACGAACATCCACACGAACGATGCATAACCGTTGTCCCTTATTGTCGAATAGGTCGTCCTGAGTGGTTGTGGATACCCTGGATAAATAGGGGTATCAAGACTCTTTAGCGAGACAGAAAGATCGATAACTTCTTTCACTTTTAGTTGATTGTTAACACTCATTTCTTGGGTCATGACTAACAGTTGCGCTCTTTGTTAGAGTTCGAAACCCTTCAGCGGGTTAAAGCCTTTGCTGGGAAAAAGTATCGTCTTCGAAATTTCTCGGCTTGTGATCTTTTCGCGGGTTCAAAGAAGAGAAATCCAAGGACATAAGTCCGATGGTTTTTCGTCGCATTGGGTTAGGTGCTGTGCGAGTAGAATAGTATCGGATTGAACCTAGCCTATCTTGCGAAAAGTAAAAGGAAGAAGATCCCTTTGTGAGACCACATACTAAGAAAAACGAGCATGACACACATGGTGGAGGTTGATGGTTGGACGATTAAAGCACTTGTAGATAACAGATTTCGGAAAAAGAAAACCATCCCGATCTAGGCGATCGGGAAGAGCGATGTTGGAATTGACTTAATGCATCATCATGCTCATTACTTCATTGACGCCTTTCTCGGTTTCTGCCCAGTTCATCACAGGGCGAAAGCGAACCCTCGCTTGATACGTCATGAAGAAGGGTTCTGCGATTACGGGAATCCTTGAAGGATCTGCCAAGTCAATTACTGCGAAGAGACTCCTTTCGCCCATATCGTTGGCCGCAAAGTACACTGCTTCTGCCTTTAGGCCATCGACGTGTTGCTTGAACTTTTTCAAACCGTCGGGTTCACTTAGTGCTTTGTTGGTCGTTTCTGTCGGAAATGAGATCTGAACGAGTGTTCTCATACTTTATTCTTCACTGTAGTTGTAGCGCAAGATTTTGCTTTTATTAAAGCTAATTCAGAAGATTGCTGGATGATCTGGGATACCTGCAGTCGAAATTCAAGAGCGAGTAGAAGTGTTTCGCTGTGATCGGATTTGAAGAAGGTACATCCCGAACTTTGTAAGCTCAGGTCTCGGGCGATGAAAAGAGACAGTTGATCGGCGAAAGCGGAGACGATATCAAGTTCAAGTGTCCATGCTGCGGGTCCGAAATGGAGGTTCGTGAGAGGACTGCGCGAATTATCAAATACGTCTGTAGGGACTGCGGTCTTCGCGATACGAAGGTGATATGAGCTCTCCACTCCTCTTATGGTGGCGCTGACAAGCCTACAACAACTGGACGCAATTAGGACGCAGGACTTGCGCGTCGTGCTTTCGGGCACCGCGCGCCAAATCCTAGTGAGAACTTGCTTCGCCCATTTTCAATCCACCCATTACGGATATTTCCAATCGTCCATTTTGCGAGTCATTTTAGGGCATTCTTGCCTTGATCAGCTCGCTTCCCCTATTGATTTTCCCGTCTTTTGCGCACCACGAGAAGTGCCGTCGCAACCACAGCGACAGCTACAACCGCTACAACAAGTTCGACCGACGTTGCAGTCGTGAATCCGCTCGCACCTCCGGTATTCGATCCCGGAATTTTAGCCTGCGGCACAGTGGTCGTAGTCGATGGGCTCGATGACGTCGATGAGGTCGTCGTCATAGATGTCGTCGAGGAGCAGGTAGAGGTCGCCGTGCTTGAAGTAGTGCAGGTCATCGTGGACGAGGTGCTGGATGAGGTGGAAGTGGTCGTGCTGACTACGTTCGGCAAAACTGTCATTTCAAAGCTATAGCCACGATCTAGTAGGGGGCCCAAAGTGGTTCCCGGCATCCGCAGAGCGACCAGTGTGAAGCCCGTCGCGTTACCGGTCATGCCAAAAGACGAGTCGGTTCTTTGCGGACCCGTGAGGTCGGACGTGTTGACGCCCGTGTATAGCTTGCCCGTGTAAATCGGTCCCAGGGCGGTAAGTTGATGGTTATCCGAGCTCAGAATCAGCGCACCCGAGTTCAGGACTGGCGTGAAGGTCGAGTTCGTCAACGCATCCGTGTCCACGAGAACGCCCGTCGTTTCGTCGACGAAATTGGTGTTCCAGTTTATAGGCTTCGTAACCGAATTGCGCCACGTGCCCTGCGCTTCGACGACGTCGCCGGGGTGAATTACGAGGTCGGAAATGTTGCCGTTGTGCTCCCCATAGTACTCGATCATGGGATAGATGTTGACAAAAGCACCGTAGGAAGCGACGCCGCTCGTGCAGTCCTGGTAGGTGCCGATCTCCATTGCATCGCCCTCGCCGCTTATGCCGTCAATTATGACCGAGATGTTCGAAACGGAATTTGGCGTGGCAGTGCAGTTGGCTGTCGGCACGATCCACGATCCTTCAACCCTGAGATTTCCCTTGTATGGGCCAATAACCTGGTAGCCAGTATAAGCCTGCGACGGCTGGACACTGCTTAAAGATCGTGACAGTGGAAACAAAGAGGCTACCGCAGCAAGTATCAATAGACATGTGACGACGCTAATTGCGAAAACAGACTTGTTCAAACGAATTTCACTGAAAACTTTTGCTCTGGAATCCGTCGCTTATGACTTTCAGCATAGCATGGGTGTTGTATTTAGCAGTGTTTCACAATTTTCTTTGGCTTAATTTCTTGTCAAGACCCTTCCAGGGAATAGAAAGCAGACAGAAGAATCTTGGACTAAGAAATGAAATTCCCGTTTCACAAACTAAGGGTCTGTAAGCGTCGAAGATAAGGATGGAGCAGGCCAATAAAACGGAGCACTCTTACATGCTCCAATTGTTCATTGTCTGGATATTTTAGATGGGAATTTGATTACGAAACCCTGGAAATTTTGAAAAGGATCAAAGGGAGCAGCATCGAACTGGCCAACCCTGACAATCGAAAGACTGCGCTTCTTCGGCTGCTAATTCTGCTTGAAAGTCTGCTTAAGTGCGTCGTCTGGAAAGACCTATCCCACCAACCGCGCTCAATACTACCGCGAATCCAATCGCCGCAATTTCAACTGAACTCAAGCCAGAATTGACCCGCGGGGAATTTGGTGCATCGCTTGAGGGGGACAAAGAAGATGCGGCAGTTGTCATAATCGAGCTATGCAGTGCAGTGGAAGATAGTGTGGACGATGAGCTTCGGACGAGTTTCTCCTGGGAAGATGAGCTTGTTTCCGTAATTGCAGCAGTAGTTGTCGAGTTGTAAGTGGTTGTCGTGTTAAAAACGGCGGAAGTGGCGGACGAGATTGTCGGCGAAAGCGCCGTCGTCGAGCTGGTGCTTGAGAAGGTGGACGTGAGCGGACCGTAGTACGGCGACCCGATGGTGACAAGCGCTAGCCCTGCCCCGAGATAATCTACTAGAAGGTTACTTGCGGATTCCGCCGTATCAGACCCGTAGCTGTAGTATGATTGGAACGGTGTCCCTGAACCACTTGTTGTATTGGCGTAAAACAAGCCAATCGTTGCGTCCATTTTAGAGAACGTCGACGACGCACCGCCTCCGGGTCCGCCGAAGACGTATTCAGAGTCGTAAAGCAACCTTGCGGGATTGAGGCTGTCGGCGACGTAGAGGTACGAATTTGAAATTTGCTGGTCATTTATTTTCGCCGCATCAAACTGCAATAGGCGATCGGGTGAGGAAGAACCGTTCTGCATGACGTAGAGAAAATTGTAGACCATCGCGCCGTGAGAAGGTTCAGTCCGCACTTCCGTAATTTGCTCCGCTGAAAATGGTTTTTCAATTGTAAAGTACGGCGCTTCGAGGTAATTGCCGTAATAATATTCGCCGGAGGAATCGGTAACCGTTCCATTCTGGGAAGAAATCGAGGGTGCCGAGTCCAGCGCGCCAAGCGAGGACATGTTGAAGATATTGTCTGCGAGAATTATAGTTGGCGTTCCAGAGTTATTTCCAAACAAAAGCACGTTCTGCGACCAGTATGTGAATTGAGATCCGTTTGTGTTGTTCACAACAAGCATGTTGTTGAGCTGGAGCGTGGAAGCGTTGCTCAATGTCGGATCGTTGATTGCCCAACCGTGAGGGGTTAAGCTGTTGTTTGCTTGGAGGGAGGTGAACGACACGTAACCGATGCTGACATTGCTCTTTGTCGAAAATGTTTCACCAGTAGAATTATCGTAGCCGTAGCTCACAAGTCCTGTCGGACATCCGACGCTCTGCCCGGGACAGGGAACAGAAACGTTGCCATCCACCTGTGCGCGAGTCATTCCGAAAAAACCCGACAGGGAAATTGTCACCGCTAGGGCAACAATACTAGCCACCTTAATGCTTCCGCTACGTCGCTTCAATGCGGGTTTTACCAAATAATACTCGCGCTATAATCTGCCTGATGGATTTGTAATTCAGACCTTTGACACGAATCTGATCACGCCAGACTTCTAGTCATAAAATTGCGCTAGACGCTTGCACCCCTCAAAGTTTGAGCTTAGAGGATTTATACAAAAGAGGGAATGACGCAAGTCTAGTCGTAATTGAAGATAAACCAGTGACCTTCGTGCCAGTTTTTTAGAGCTGAGTTTATTTCACTAAACTTTCATCGGTAATTGGGTTCGATCTTTGCCGCTGGTGAGATACCACCGGACGATCCAGATTTCGCGGAAAGGCTTAGTGCAACGTCGTGCTGAATGATGCCGATTGTAGGGGCAGCGGCCGACGCGATTGCAGAAGAGTTCACCAATGCCAAGCTTGTTGAAAAAACGGCAAGAAGGGTGATCGCGCACACCAATGCTACTTTGGTCGAGTGCTTGAGTGTCATACCTCATATCTGGCAGTGTACTATTAATTTCATTTAGGAAGCCATCGTACGAATTCTTTCATCCATATCAAAGTCTGATGGATATCGAAAGACCGAACCTGAGAAGCGAGGCAAGCTTTTGTGCATTTTCTTCTTAAGCTGTTTTGGTGCTGCTATCGTAACAAGTTCATAGATTACGGTGAAATTCACAATAACAATACAAACAATTAATTTTGGTTTACTCGTAGTGGTGGCCGCATCGGTCTGCCACGAGCCGTGCGATAGGAAGCGAGTAGGATTTCGCGATACGAGAACTATGGATTCGCTTGGCATTGTTTCTTTATCAATTCGTAGCTTTTCTTGTTGCCTATGTCCAATAACGTCGGAATTGTTGGCAGCGGAGACGTCGGCAAATTCCTTGCAAAGGCTTCGCGAGTTGCGGATACCAAGTGAAGATAGGATCGCGCTCCCCGGAAAAATTGCTGACCTGGATTCAGGAAGGCGGCAATACTGTCAGAGCTGCCAACTTCTCGGATGTTGTATTATTCGGTGACATTATCGTGCTTGCTGTCCTCGGAACGGCCGTGGAAAATGCGATAGATCAAGGAAGCACGAAGAATTTCGCAGGCAAACTCGTGCTTGACGCTACAAACACGCTTGACTTTTCAAAAGGGATGCCTCCTGGGATACTTTACGACTTCAAGACTAGATCAATTGGCGAACTGGTCCAGGACAAGCTGCCAACTGCGTATGTTGTGAAGTGTTTCAACACAGTTCCGCATTCGCAATTTTTCCA
>JASHSF010000104.1 GCA_030036955.1 Nitrososphaerales archaeon | reverse complement strand
AAAGTGCTAATAAATCCAAAAAGCAATTAGAACCTCTTTGTACGCGTATGGGACTCGCGAATCCCGAACAAATTAGATCGGGCTTGGTTAGCAGGCGAGCGTCTCAGGTCTCGCTTCGATAAAGGTCCGGAAATAGGAGTGATTCAGCACCTAGTCTGTTTGTAATTAAGAACTCGGCGCAGAGCGTCATCTATCTCTGCCGTGGTTCTCCGACTAATTCTCGGATTTTTTTCAAAATCCTAAAGTGAGATTGAGAGACTAGGATGCTCTTGGCTTTTTTCGTTTACCGCCGATGAATCGGCCCTTCAGTCCTTCTTCTTCCAATTTTATTTTGAACGTTTCAAGACTTTCTTTGGTACCGTAGTGACTTAACTGTCCATCTACCCTAAAGCGATAGATTTTCTCCTTTTCGGCTAATTCGTGAGCGTATTTCTTGACAGTACCGTACTTCAGACCCGTCCTCGTCGCAAGGTCCGCGAGAGTGTAGACATCATTTGGATGCTCTTGGATATAGCCAAAGACTACCGTCGGACCGCTCTTTCGCGTTCTTGTCTTCACTTTTTCGACTTGTTCAGCTAGGTTGGAGCTCAAATATCTCGCCCGCATGCATCTGTGAGTTTCCCATATTTATACCGCTCTATCGCCTAACTATAGCCTTGTTATCCCCTATTTGTACCCAAATGAATTTTCCTAATCCAGAGAATTCAGCTGTGATATGGTTCAAGGAACGAAGTGTTTTCGACTCAGCATGACACGATTGTTTCCTCTTTATTTTCAAGATCGCACCAATCCAAAATAAGTACAACACTTTGTACCAAAGCATTCTTCATGCCGATTGCCAAAGGATTACAAGTGAATGTTTTGTCAAAGATCTTCATGAAAGTCCGACGTTCGAGATTGGATCAGATTGAAAGGGTGCGAGGTTACCTTCATGAAAGTCACAAGGTGTTGCTGGCAAACGATCCAGATTTCCTTAACGCTTACGATCAGCTTTACCGCCACATACTAAAGGAAAGGAGGGAACACAAGCTCCATGTCAAGACGAAAGAGCTCGTGGTGATAGGCATCCTAGCGTCGAAGGGAGAATATCCAGCATTGGAACTGCACATAAAACGCGCGCTGGACCTAGGCGACACTCCGATCGAAATTCTCGAAGCCCTTGAAGCGGCAATGTTCTACTCAGGCGCCCCTTCGCTCATTTACGGAATTGAGTCGCTGGAAAAAGTTCTTCTTAAGATGAATGCAATCGATCCAAAAACCAAAGTTATGCAAAAGCGGGAATCTTCCGGCGCGAAAAAATGAACCCTGACACACACGCTAAAAAGAGTTAAAACAATACGTGAAGAAAAGAGCGAAGCATGACGAAGCTTGTTGATCTTACCCATCCTTGGGGAACTGATTCAACTGTTTTCATGGGCTATCCGATGCCCGTAGTGAAGTACATCAAACGAGCTCCCGAGCACGGAATCTACGCGCAGGTCATCGAAACTCCCCTTCACTGTGGGACCCATATAGATGCGCCAATTCATTATTACCACGCAGGCAAGGATATGGCGAGCATTCCACTAGAACGACTTTATGGCCCTGGCGTCGTGGTCGATCTGAGGGGATCTGTTGAGGATTTTTCGATCTATACACCGAAGGACATCACAGATAGGGTCGAAGTAAAAGAAGGAGACGTTCTGATCATCAACACGGGATACCACGAGTATTATACGAAAGACGAGGCGAGATACATGTGCAGGCACCCAGGTCCTACTGAGGAATTCGCCCACTGGGCATTGAAAATGAAGCTCCGGTGGATCGGAGTTGACACGGGATCTGCAGATCATCCGATGAACACCAACGCGATTCCTATCTACCGTCCAGATTTTGTAAAGGAGTTCGAAGCAAAGACTGGGCAACCTTTGGAGAAGACTTTTCCTCGGGCAAAAACCCATCCTATGCATGCCCTGCTTTTTCCATATGACCTAATTCATGCCGAAAACGTGGGCGGGGATATTGACACTTTGTCGAATCAGCGGTGCATGATCGGAGCTTTCCCCTGGAGATTCGTTGGCGGGGAAGCTAGCATCTGCAGAATCGTAGCCTTTGTCGATTGAAGGTTCGGATTTCGCGAACGATTAAACCCGGAAGAGTCTTGCATGCTTTCTTAACTGGAGGAGAATAAGCTGGTTGCCGGGAATTCGAGATCGCTTCAACCTATGCTCGAATAAGATAAATACGCAAAATCGATCACGCGACTAGAATGAAAGTCGTTGATGAAGTCCTCATCCCCCCGAGAGAAGGGAGAACGATCAAGGTACTGAAGGACCAAACTCTTCGTGTCACCGACGTAGAAGGTGAGCAAGTTGGTGATATGGTGGTTCTGAATCTTCACGACAAAAGGGAAAGGTATTGCGCTTGGCTTTCCCAGCAATTGCAGGGAAATTTGCTCCAGTTCTCAACTCTTTACTCGAATCCTCCGTTCATGCGACCCATGATGACAATAGTAGAAGATAAGGTCAAGGTTCACTGGGCGGGGGCGAGCATGTGCAATCGGCTACTTTTGGAAAAACGCGGCGGCGTCGGCAGATTTGGATGCAATGAAATCTTGGCGGGAATTCTCTATCCTCATGGCGTAGAGCCCCACGAAGTACCGGACGTTTTCAATGTGTTCATGCGAATGAATATCTTTGAAGACGGGAGAAGAGAAAATGGATTCCCGGGAGGGAAGAAAGGGGACTACACTGACTTTCTGTCGCACATGGATTGCCTCGTCGGCATATCAGCTTGCCCCGACGATCTTGATCCCACCAACAACTTCAAGTGCAAATCACTACTTATGCAGGTAATTGAAAATTCATAGCTGATCTATGTCAGAGCTCTTGACTCAACAAACCATTCCTTGAAAGATTGCATCGCTCACATTTTGCAAACAATCAGAGAATGGTTTAATTCGCAGAACTCAAAAAGTCAGGAGGCAAGATTAATTTGGCAACAATAGC
>JASHSF010000103.1 GCA_030036955.1 Nitrososphaerales archaeon | reverse complement strand
GACTAGTTCCTGGTTTGCCTTCATTATCAAACCAGCCCACAGGCGTTAGAGCAGAGGTCCTCGAGTGGCTGAAGAAAGTAAGAATACCCGATCCGGAAAGCGTCGCCGATCGCTATCCGTTCCAGCTCTCCGGCGGAATGGTCCAGAGAGCAATGATCGCGATGGCTCTTTCGGAGCGACCGGCGCTTTTGATTGCCGATGAGCCAACTACCGCCCTTGACGTCACGACGCAGGCGCAAATTCTCAAACTGATGAAAGGACTCATTGAAACCGAAAATACTTCCATCATATTGGTGACGCATGACTTGGGAGTTGCAGCCCAAGTAGCTGACAGGATAGTTGTCATGTACGCCGGTGAAGTCGTCGAGGACGGTAGCACGAAGCAGATCTTCCACAATCCGCTCCATCCGTACACCCAAGGTCTCTTGAAATGCTATCCGAGCGCGACAAAGGCAAAGCAGAAGCTAGGAACAATTCCGGGAACGATGCCAGATCTTCGAAAGGAAATTCCAGCTTGCGCTTTTGCGGATCGATGCTACCTCGCAAAGGACTTATGCAGGGCGAAAAAACCTGACTATATACAAGCAGAGCAACGGCATTATGTCAAGTGCGTCCTCTACAACTGATAATTCGCAGCTCAAACCCACCTACGAGAAGTCTCCGGTGCTCCTCGAGGTCGAGGGCCTGGCAAAGGCGGTCAAGGTTTCCGCTTCTTCAGGCAGGTTCAGAGCAAAGAAATCTGTCAATCTGATCGAAAACATTACTTTCTCCGTCAAGAGGGGCGAGACCTATGGAATTGTTGGCGAAAGCGGCTCCGGAAAGACCACTCTTCTTCGAGCGCTGTCAATGATCGCAAAACCCACGAGTGGAACAGTGAAGTTGAATGGAGCCCCGATATTCGCCGAAGGAAAGCCGGTTGGAAAGCTCAGGGGCCGAATTCAAATGGTGTTCCAGGATCCGGAATCATCGCTCAATCCTACCATGAAAGTGAAGTCCATAGTTGCGGAATCACTCCGCGCCTTGAATCTTCCAAGACCAGAAGTCGAGTCAAGAGTTATTTCTTCGCTCGAAACGGTCGGGCTCGGAGCAAATTTTCTCGAAAAGCACGCGACAGAACTTTCAGGAGGACAGAAACAAAGAGTCAGCATCGCTAGAGCTCTCGCGCCGAGGCCGCTCTTGATTCTGCTGGATGAGCCAACGAGCGCCCTCGATGCCGTTGTCCAGTCGCAGGTACTCAACCTGCTGATGGATCTCCAAAGGGAATTCGATCTCACGTATCTATTTGTAACTCACAATATTTCGGTCGCAAAGTACCTGGCTGATAGAATAGCCGTCTTTTACGCAGGCTCGATTAGGGAAATTGGTCCAGGCGAATCAGTTTTCACCAACCCCCTCCATCCCTACACTCAAACATTAATCGACGCCTTCCCGATAGCCGACCCCGATTTGCAAAATCTACTCAACGCAGACATTATTGGAGAACCTCCGAGCTTAATCCACCCTCCCGTCGGCTGCAGATTTCACCCAAGGTGTCAGTACTCGCAAGAAATTTGCAAATCAAAAGAACCCGAGCTAAAAGAATGGCGCGACAACCACTACGCTGCTTGCTATTTCGCTAGGGAAATCTCCGAGAGGAAGAAGAGGGAAAAGGAAACAAAGCAAATGCCAGCTACTGTTCCGACAGCAATGTGATGCCCTTAGTCGCAGGGCTGAAAGATTAGCGCCCCTGTTCGTGCCTCAACGCGTTTCTCAAACCGTCGCCCAGCAAGCTGAATCCAACTGCGACGAACACTATTATCGCCGCCGGAATGAGCGGAAGCCACGGATGGGATACAATCTCGGCCGAATAGGTAGCTACGTCAGCACCCCAATCGGGTAGCGGAGGCCTCACAGCGAATCCGAGATAGGCGAGCCCCGAGTAAGTTAGCACGAGCGTTCCGATGTCGAGCGTTGCGTAAACCATCAGCGTCGTGGCCGATATCGGAAATATGTGCCTCAATACTATCCTGACGCTGCTCATTCCCGAAAGCTTCGCAGATTCCACAAAATTTGCGCTCGACAAGCGTAGCGCCTCAGATCTCGCAAGCCTTGCGTAAGCTGGCCACCAGATCAGGGCAAGCGATTCCATCAAATGTACAGGGCTTGTTCCAAGTATGGCCACAATCGCCATCGCGAGTATTAGGGATGGAATTGCGAAGAAAACATCGGTAACACGCATCAATACTTCATCAGTCCAGCCACCCTTCAGCCCCGCAAGTGAACCAAGAAATCCTCCCAGGGCAAATGCTGTTCCTACAACAAAGAAGCTGACCATCGCGTCGTTAGGCGTGCCTGCAATAATACGGCTGAAAACATCCTGACCTGCGTTATTAGTACCAAAAATATGAGCCAGGCTGGGCAGACGATAGGCATTGAAGAAATTCGGAGTTGTCGGGTTATACGGCAAAATACTCCAACCGAAAATTGCTTCAATTATTGCCGTACCTGCAAAAATTACCACAATTCCGGAACCAACCTTCGTTTCAAGATTGTATCCTAGGAGTCTTCTCGCCCGGGAAAGAATACCCTTCAGGGAGCTTCCTAGGCGACTCAGTCTGCTCCGGCTATCTTTACTCGTACTGAGCTCGGCTATCTGCTTCGATTGTTGCATTATGGTAAAAACGCGATCTTATCCGTATCTTATTCTTGGATCAACAAATGCGTACATAATGTCCGCTCCGAGATTAACGAGCACAATTATGGTTGCAAAAATAAGTGTCGTGGCAAGAATGGATGGATAATCGAGAGCCAGGGCAGAATCCACGGCAAACTTGCCCATCCCCGGATAGGCGAAGATCTCCTCAGCGAAGAGATCGGCCACGAGGCTAATGTTCACGATAATGGCTAGAAGGGTTATCACTGAGACAAGCGAGTTTTTGAAGGCGTGCCACAGGAAAATTCTATTTTCGGATACAGCTCGCGCCCGTGCCGCGCGAATGAAATTTGATGATAAAAGATCAATCATATTTGATCTTAGAACCCTCGTCAAAATACCGTAGACCCCGAGCGAAATTGACAGCGCTGGCAGGATTGCGTACCACAAGAGCATTCCGAGAGTCGACCAGCGTCCTGTTATTAGCGCGTCGAGCATCGGTATGTGAGTTATGGTTGGAGGGGATACATACGTCGAAACATTGTACGCTCCGGACGTCGGAAAAATATGAAAAATTCCTGAAAAAACTACTATCAATACGATTGCAATAAAGAAAGCAGGGGAGGCCATACCAGTGAGGTACAAGCCTCTTAGGATCTTGTCCGGCAGTCGTCCGGCAAATCTAGCCGATAAAATTCCACTCGTGATTCCTATGATTGCCGTAAAGATAAGTGAGAGAAATATGAGCTCAAGGGTCCACGGAAGGGTTTGCGAAACTATAGTTGTAAGTGGCTCCTCCGCTGAAGGAGCCCACCCGAGATTCAGATGGAGCAGTCCATCGATGTAGTAAAAGTACTGAATGTAAAGGGGGTCGTTGAGATGATAAATCTGAAAATAGTGCTGGGCGAGCCCAGGATTTTCTTCAATCCCTCTGCCGAACCATGCAACCAGAGGGTTTGATGACACAGAGTGCGCAAGAACGAATGTGATGACCGATACTCCGAAGAGTACCAGCACACCCGTTCCTAGCCTTCTCAACGCATAGAGAAGGATATTCGTTGCCGCTAATCAGCCCTAGCCAGGACTTACCGTGTTGAACAGCGGTATGTCACTGACACCCTCGAGATTCGGCTCCATGAAGAAATTGCTGTTGATGGTGCCAATCTTGTACGCGTAAGTTCCCTGGATGGCAGGCAGCTCCGCAGCAAAGAGCCAAGCATCGGGTGCTTGAGCGTAGATGATGCCTTCGGCGGTGGTCAACGCGTCAGTTATAGCCGTAGTGTTGGTGCCGTCGTGGCTAATGGATGCAACAAGGTTGGTTACCTCTGTGCTGTTGAAGATTGCAAAGTTGCCCCACGAGGAGTATGTTGTTACAAATGCCCCCCAGAAATCGGTAGGCGCGAGATAGTCAGGTGCAAAACCTGCAACATTGCCAAGAGCTAGAGGAGGTATCTTTGCGGCGTTAGCCAAATTGGTCGCGTAGGTGCCATAGTATTGATAGTATACTGCATCGGTGACTATCTGGATATTGACTGTGATGCCTATCTGGGCAAGGTTTGCTGCTATGACCTGAGCAATTGGGCTCTCGTAGAATTCGCCCAGAACGTCGATGTACATCGTGAGTGCAGGAATTCCATGACCTCCCGGAAAGCCAGCGTCAGTAAGGTACTGCGCGGCTGCCGTGTAATTGGTTTGATATGGGGTGTAATTTCCAGGATCATAGTATGGGCCGTAGTAGGGAGCTTCGGGCCCAAGCATTCGAGTTCCGTATCCGAATGCCCCCGCTTGGATTACCTGCGTATAATTGATAGCGTTCACAATAGCTAGCCTCACGTCTGTGATATTGGTCGGAAATATCTGGTTGTTCATGAACATCCAGTCGAGAGTCGCTGGATGCTTTATTACAGCCAGGCCGTAAGTGCTGGATTCGCTGTTGACCAACTGGAAGTTACTTCCGGTAACAGTAGCCAGCTGTACATTACCATTTTGAAGGTTGAGGAGATTGGTCGTAGCGCTGGTCACATCGTAGATAATGACGTTTTTGTAAGAACCAGGGTTGAGGATTGGGTTTGCAGCTATTTGCGCCGCGGTCAAGGAATCTCCCCAGTAACTACTGTATTGTGTAAACTGGACTGAGCTCTGGAAGGTCGCGCCGGTCACCATGTAAGGACCCGTTCCAGGAAGCGGAGTCAGGTTGAATGCAGGATTCAGATTCCCGTCTGTTCCAGGTCCTCCGTGCTGGAACATGTAAGTTGGATCAAACATCATCCCTTGGAATCCCGTAAATGAATTGATGAAGAATGGGAATGGTGTGTCCAGTTGGAAGTTTATTGTAGTCGGACTCGTTACGTAGGCTGGGAGACTTGTATTCGACATTATGGCGATTAGGGCGGAACTGGGACTATTCAGTCCGCTAGAATTTACGTCCGCGCCGAATTGGCTTTCGTTGAAGGTGACGCCCGTTGTGTTAAAGATTGGTAGGGCACTCCAAAAAGTCGCAGAATCGTTTGTTAGGTAGTACCAAGTGAAGAACACTGCCCACACAGTGTAAGCATTGAAGTCGTTCCCATCCGAGAAAGTTATTCCGGTTCTTAGCGTAAAAGTGTAAGTCTCTGCGTTGGACGACGCGTTCCACGACGATGCAAGGCCCGGCTGGAACACACCAGTAAACTGACCTAAATCTTGTTCAGCGGTGAGGTTCACGCTAACGAGAGTCTGGTAAACCGTACCCTCGAGCCAATCCGGATATGGAAGGAAACCCGGCGCGTTCAACTCATTCAGGTTGCCAGTCGGCCAGACATAATCGTCAATAGAAAGAGTTCCGCTTGACGGTGTAGTGGAGGAAGTAGTTGTTGCTGTAGTCGAGCTACTCGTGGTTGAAGTAGCGCTTGAGCTTGTTGTAGTTGGGGTTGTAGTGGTTGAGGTGGTCTTTAGCGTCGCAAAATAGACGCCGACTCCCGCCACAATGATTATGATAATTACAATTCCGACAATGACTACCCTAGATATCGCTCTTAGACTATACTTACTATTAATAGGAAGCAATCTAAACGATAGCCGATTCTTCCGAAGTTATTAAGGATTTTAGCTGTTTCGTGCGTGAATGTCAAACTATTTCTCCCTTCAAGCATTTAGATTCTGCATGTAAGAAAGAATCTAGCGAGCTGCCCTCGGCCAATCCTGATTGTTCGAAGCTTATTTATTCGCCGGAGATCCGAATGTCGGGAAAGCGGACGTAGGGGAGTAGAGAGCCTCTACCGCTTCCTCTCTCTCTGGAAATCAAGTCAAGCGAATTAAACACGCCTCTTTCCGTTCCAGTCCCAGATTCGCTGTCAAAGAACGAACCATTAACAACTCCTCCCTTGATTGGATCTGTGATCTCTCCATTTTCAA
>JASHSF010000102.1 GCA_030036955.1 Nitrososphaerales archaeon | reverse complement strand
TTAGGGCAAATGACAGCGTGTGGGGCGTAACCGTAGTCAAGCCATACTTCGAAATGAGGCTCGCACTTGAGGAAATCTGGTTGTTCACCTCGCTTTGAAACGCGAAGAATATAGCTACTGCAGCAAGAGCGGCCGACATCACAGCGAAAGCTTTGGTGGTCGCCTTTGTGGTATTTCCGACAGCATCAAGTTCATCCGTCACTTCTCTAACGCTATCTTCGAGCCCTGCCATTTCTACAATTCCGTTTGCATTGTCGGTAATCGGCCCGAAAGAATCAATCGACATGATGATTCCAGTGAGTGAAAGCTCAGCCATAGTTGCTATTGCGGTGCTGTAAACCCCGATCAGGACGTTCATTCCGGAAGCGTAATACCCGATGAAGTACGAAATTAGAATCGCAAGCACTAGCACAACGGCGGATGGAGCCGTGCTCTGGAGACCCGTCGAAAACCCTGCGAGAAAGTTTGTCGCAGCGCCTGTTTGACTTGCTTCGGCGATGAACTTTACGGGTCTAAATCTATAAGAAGTAAAGTAATCAGCCACCTGCTCTATCGCTATAACAACGATTATTCCAACAATCGCGCTTGCAAAAAGAGCCCAACCAAGAGTGCTACCAGAAAAAAGGACGTCGCTAATGACGGCGTCGATAATTATTGCGATAATTGCCGCAATGAAAAGAGCGATGTTTAGCGAGCCCATCGGGTTCTTCTTTATTCCCTTTCGAATGTAAAATCCTCCGAGAATCGACCCAATGATGCCAGCCGCGCCCAAGAGGAGGGGAAACACCAGAAGCTGATTTGCACTTATCAGTTTGTCAAGAGAAGGACCGAGAGAAGCGAAGGTGGGAAGTTTAGGATTTGTAATCAAAGCGGCGAGAATTATTGCCGCGATAGAAGTAACGACAAAGGATTCGTACACATCTGCACCCATCCCGGCGCAGTCGCCTACGTTGTCGCCGACGTTGTCGGCAATCACGGCAGGGTTTCTTGGATCGTCTTCAGGGATACCTGCCTCAGTCTTCCCGACAAGATCGGCTCCGACGTCTGCTGCTTTAGTGTAAATGCCTCCGGAAACCCTCATGAACATCGCGATAAGCGACGCCCCAAATCCTAGACCGGCTATCACCGCAGGAGTTGCGACAATCGTATTCTGATAAACCAGATAAAATAGCGAGACTCCAAGCAAGCCAAATCCGATCACTGCCATTCCCATCACGCCGCCTCCGCGAAAAGCAAGATTGAGTGCACTACCGAGACCATTGCGAGCGGCTTGAGCTGTCCGAGAACTAGTCCGGACGGTCATCGCCATTCCGACGTAACCAGCAAGGGCGGAAAGAAAAGCGCCTACGAGAAAGCCAGCGGCCGTGGCACCGTTTGTTTTTAACGGGATG
The DNA here is from genome assembly GCA_030036955.1 of Nitrososphaerales archaeon. Lineage (GTDB taxonomy): Archaea > Thermoproteota > Nitrososphaeria > Nitrososphaerales > CADDZS01 > JASHOD01. The sequence continues at coordinate 18,347 of JASHSF010000102.1, read as the reverse complement.
TCAATGAAGACAAAAATCAATACTGCAATTACTGCAGCTATTGGAGCGATCACTTTGTACTCTCTGTTGAGAAACGCATCCGCACCTTCCCTGACTGCGGTGGCAATCTCGATCATCTTCGGGTTACCCTTGTCTTGTCTTCGCACGTAGAAGACAAGGAATAGGGCGTAGAGAAGTGCTATGGCAGCCCCGACAACTGCTATGTATCCATAGTTTATCATGTTGAACTCAAACTCCGCCTGCGCAAATTAGCTCTGAAAAACAGAACAAATGAAAAGGGCTGGATTATTCTTAAAACCGCTGCTCACGGTTGAACCGTGCTGTTTTCCCTGAGACGTTATAAGATTTTACTGTTAATTCGACTTTTCTTGAAATTCTCACTCCCGAGGGCCTAACTTGAGAGCCTGGATATGAGAGCACTTGCGATGAAAGGAAGCAAAGTCGTGACCTCGCCAAAAACGGTTACCTGTTTTGCCTTCGTCGAAACCTTGCCCCATGAAATTGCCTCTCTCACTTGCGCGCCGGAAAGACTTCCGTCGAGCTCCGTCGCGCTCGTGATGTAAACAGCGTAGTCCAGTCCGCCCCTGAACTGGTTCCACCAGAGAGTATGGTGTTTTGAGATGCCTCCTCCAAGCATGAGCGCTCCGCTTTTCTTAGCTGAATATACAATGTCTGAAAGAGCCTGCTCGTCCGCGAGAATGTCGATTCCAAAGTCCCTGTGCAATTGATAGAAAAGCCAGATCTGGCTTCCCACAGCACCATCCGTTATCCCGGGGATGAAAATCGGGATGGAATTCTTAGCCGCCCAGTGCAGAATCGAGGACTCGTTCTTTATCGACTCTCCGATCCTTTGGCAGAGAAGCTTGGTGCTGGGTTTCCTTTCCCCTATTTCGTACATTCTTTTCAATATAGGTTGGAGTTTCTCCTCAATCAGTGGCCCGTAATTGTCGCGGGGAACTAGCACATTGCCCAGCCGGTGAATGTTCTTCCTTTCGAGCTCTACGTCGTCCATAGTGAATTCTCCTCCCGACAAATAAGGGGAATAGGACCTCGCTAGATCGTGGTCGAGAAATCCACACGTTGAAATTATCGCGTCGCACAATTTCTGTTTGACAATTTCCTTTATCACTCCTCTGTTCCCTGTTGCAATAATTGCAGCAGGAAAAGAAAGAAACTTTACGCAGTGGCGATCCTTCGACATCGACTCCAATATGTCGACCGCTGTCGAGAGATTGCGAGCCTGAAAGCCGCCAGATTGGCCCATTTCCTTCAGAATTCCATCAGCGGTTTCTGATTCTTTGGGCGTAATGTCGCTGACGTCAAGAAAAGAATCAGATGCGAATTTTCGTCCCTTGCCAGCTCTTTGCTTTTCCAACATTACTAGAGGCTTTGAGCGTTTCTTTTATAGTTGACAGCAACGAAAACTCTAGAGATTGTCAGATTCAAATTACATTCAAACCTCCGATGATTTGCTTATGCGAGTGCTCCAACCTCGAAGGTTAATTTCACACAAAGGGGACAACGGCGTCGTCGGTGTCGTCGGTGGTTCGAGAATATTTCACGGAGCGCCCTATTTCACATCGATGTCGGCGATGAGAGCAGGCGCTGATATGGTTTACCTCGCTGTGCCGAAGCTGATAGCAGGCTCGGTTCGCTCACTCTCTCCTGACCTAATAGTTTTCCCGCTCGCAGACGCCAAACTTACGCGCGGCGCTGCCGATGCCCTTCTAAAATGGCTCCCCCAGATTGACTGCCTAGTAATTGGCCCGGGAATGGGAAAACAAACCCTTGACGGTGCGAGGAAGGTCATCTCCAACGCCGTTTCGGAGAGAAAAGTGAGGGTATCGCTTGACGCAGAAGCGCAGAACAAGGATTTGTACGGACTTCTCAAAGGGAAGGACTGTGCTACAACACCGCATCCGGGGGAATTCAAGCGTGTCTTTGGATTAGATCCCGGCGACACCCTCGAGGAAAGAATCAACTCTGTCCAGGGCAAGGCAAAGGAGTTCGGAATCACGATCGTCCTGAAGGCACACGAATCCGTAATCTCGGATGGCGACAGAACATTCGTGAACAGAACCGGTGGTGCTGCTATGACTTGCGGGGGGATTGGCGACACGTTGTCAGGTGTAATTGGAGCATTCGCTGCCCAGGCAAGCGGAACTGATCTTAGAGCAGTTGAGATATGTGCTGCGGCTTCGTATGTCGTGGGACTAGCAGGAGAAAGAGCCGAAGCAGTTAGAGGATTTCACATTGTTGCCACCGATATCATAGAACAGATATCTGCCGTCCTAAAGCCCTTTGACAGATTGGATTCTTGATCGCGGCGAAGACTGTTTGACAACTCGTCTTGAAGGAGAAAGCGGGAATAGCTCCTTCGGACTGAAGCAGGACTGGTGGGGAATTGAGCAAACTCTGATCGACGTTATCCCAGTTTATGAAAAAGTCAACAGGTATATTTCTCTCGGAACCGATCTCAAGCTCAGAAGAGAAGGGATTTCACTTCTTCTTGAATCGCTCGCCTCTCATGAGCCTGGATCTTTTTCGGTCCTTGATCTTGGTTCAGGACCGGGCAAAATGTCCGAGATTTTTCTTGCGGATTCGCGTTCCATTGGAACATTGCTAGTTCAGTACGATGCTCTCATGCCCATGATGATGGCTTCGAGGCACAATACTCCAATGGTTGAGGGGATTCTCGGTGTTTACGAGAATATCCCACTCAGAGATGAGGTTGTCGATGGCGCAATGGCGGGTTTTGCGATACGCGACGCCATTAATCTTTCTCTAGCAATGGCTCAGATCTCGAACTCCTTGAAACCCGGGGGGTACTTTGTAATTGTAGATCTTTCAAAGCCCGATTCGAAATTGAGGGAATTCCTCATTGGTGTTTATTGGAGAACTATCTCCCCTCTTCTTGCACTGATAGCTTCTCCAAAGCTAGGCAGGCGCTTTGCCGCGCTTTACACAACTTATCGAAGATTACCTTCGACAACGGAGTTCAGGAAGCTTGTCCAGAAGTCCGGCTTCGATATCTTATCAGAAAGATATCGAATGCTCGGAGGCTCGGCAGTGATCCTGCTTAGGAAGAACTCGAAACCTAAAAGTTGAGCCTGGTGAGATCAGTGGATACTTTGATCTGCTTCGGCGGGTTTTCGGAAGGGAGCACCACTGCTACAGAACGTCGCATAGAACGAAAACGGAACGAGCACTGGAGCATTTCCGTATTCCTTGCGGAGCCAAAGCGTCCGAACCTGTCCACGGCGATTACGCCAGCAGTCCCGTAGCCGCGTCTAGCAGTAAGGATATCGATTGCAGCTTCACATGCCGTCTGCGCATCCGCTCCGATTCTCATTAGATCGCAAACGGTCTTTGAAAGGCAGACCCTGATTATTTCCTCGCCAGCACCAGTGGCGGAAGCTGCTCCTGCAAAATCATCGGCGTAAATTCCAGCGCCGATTACCGCAGAGTCTCCGACTCTCCCCGGAAGCTTGAGCCATCGTCCGCCGGTTGAAACTCCAGCTGAGACTTTTGAGGTTGAATCTACCGCAACTGCCCCGACGGTGTCAGAAGTTTCAGGAGAGAGCTGATTTTTTTGCAAATAGTTTTTGACTAACCTGTAATTCTTCGGCCACGTTTTGACTGCCCCTTTTTTCATCAAGCGAATATTTTTCTTGTATTGTTTGAGCCTCTCATTGGTCGGTTCCAGTGGTTCTTGTCTAAAGCCAGTCGCGTCCGCGAATTTCTGCAGCCCCTCATTTCCAACGAAAAACACGTGATCCGACCTGTCCATTACTTGGCGCGCTAGAGAAATCGGGTTTTTTGCAATGCTCGCACAGCCGATCGCACCGCATCTCAGCTCTCCGGTCATAAGGGCAGCATCGGCCGTAACTTTACCTTCAAGAGTGAGAGATGAGCCGCTTCCGGCGTTGAAGACTTTCGAATCTTCGAGGACTTTGATTGCTTCTACGATGGCATCCAATGAGGATCCGCGCTTGGTTAGCGACTCATAACCAACGGAGGCAGCTTGGACGAGTATTCTCTTCCTGAGCGAAATAGTGGACTTGGAAGATGGCGTGAGAGAACCGGCCCCGCCGTGGACAACAATGCCGTAATCGGACATCACTTTTTACCTTCGCCCCCTATGGTCCAATTCGAATATGAAAAAGTGAACTGAGAGTCCAAGCGCTCTTCATTGTTTTTATCTTGGGAAGGAACAAGCATTGTCGCTCTCAAACATGACTTCCAAGAACGGGATGGATGTCTTCGCACCCAAGGGACTCTTGAAGATGTTGATTCTGAAGATAACTTCCCAACGTCCGACCACAGGAGTTGAAATAATGCAAGAAGTCCCTAGGATTACTGACCATGCTTGGTCGCCTAGTCCCGGATCCGTGTATTACCTTTTGGGGGAGATGGAGCAAGCTGGTCTCTTAATTCACGTGCCTACAGGCGAAAGCGGAATAAAACGTTACGTCTCCTCCGAGAAGGGAAAGCTCAGTCTAGACAATTTCAAGCTGGATGCTGGAAAGAGTCTTCACAAGCAAATAGTGATGTTGAGAGTCCTTTCGGACTTGACCGGGAATGATTCCCTCTCGAAAGCAATTTCACATCTCGCGGGAAAAGTAACCGTTTGAGGATAGCACTGGTGAAACTCACCGGTGCCCCGATGGATCTTCATCGCCGCAACTTCATTTTATGCTAGTCGAAATCTCTCAAGAAAATTTTCGAAATATGGTCAAGTCAACAAAGGCTTAAATTCGGCCTCAATTACTTTAGCGCGGTTTGCAAGAAGCAGGAACCGCTCTCCATCTTGCGAGAAGCGGTAGATTGATCGTTAAAGCCCAGTCCCAAGTTCGCGACGGTTCCTTGCTTGTAGACGAAAAAGGTCGGCGCACCGGCAAGGTGATGGAAACCATCGGGTCCGTCACAAATCCGTTCCTATCTGTCCAACCTATGACGGATCGAATTGATCGCCTCATCGGAACAAAGCTGTTCGTCCTTGACGCACCTCAAAGCAGATCCGATGACAGAAGAATCGGAGGAAAACAGTCAAATCAATATCGAAGCAATAAAACGAGCAAGAAATTCACGTGCTCTAAACAGCAGAGCTATTCACGAAATCGCAGAGGAAACTTCTGAAACCGCTTATTCGAGCATAATTAAGAGCAATTTATTACAATCAAAATAAAGCGTGAAAGAAGGTTGTTGCCAAATAAGCGCCAGCTCCCAGGAATAACGGGAGAATGTCCTAACTGTCGTGGAAGGTTGGTTAGGGACCCCGAAAAGGGAGAGGTTCTCTGCCCAAGGTGCGGGGTGGTCGCATTAGATCAGATTACCGATTCTACCCCTGAATGGAAATCCATGGACTACGAGGAGCGATCAAAAAGGATGCAAACAGGGGCTCCGAGCACTTATTCACGACACGACCTCGGGCTCTCAACGGAAATTTCTTCCGATCTTCGTGACTCTCACGGAAATTATCTGCACGGTTTGAACAAAGAAAGCGCGCAGCAGCTGAAAAAATGGAACAGAAGGATTCAAGCTTCGGCGCCGGGCGAGCGTACGCTTGTAGCAGCTCTTGGCAAGATTACGGAAATCTCGTCATCGATGAGACTTCCAGCAAACGTTACTGAAGACGCATCTTTGATTTTCAGGAAATCTGTTAAATCGAACATGTCAAAGAGCAAGTCGGTAGCAGGGAACGCTGTAGCCTCGCTCTATCTTGCATGCAGGAGAGCTAACATTAACAGGACGCTCAAAGAAATTTGCATAATCGGAGGAGTAAAACCGAATCAGGCTGCAAAGTACTACCGGAACCTCCGCAATCTAGGAAACGAAGTCTACATTCCGCCGCCGAGCGTGCAGAAGTACATTTCAAAGCTCGTAAACAAGGAAAAGATTAATCCAAGAGTCGAACGCCTTGCACTAGATCTTTCAGAGAAGACAAACGAGAGTGAAATTTCGAGCGGTAAAACGCCCGCTGGACTCGCAGGCGCATACGTGTACATAGCATCGGTTCTCGCAGGAGAGCACATTCCACAGCGTGACATTGCTGAGGCCGCCGAGGTTACGGAAGTTACTGTCCGCAATCGATGTCGAGAAATTTTGGAAAAATTCCTGATCAGGCAGAACCTGAAACCAATGAAAGAAATGCTCGCACAGTAAAGTGTCATTTTTTTCTTTAGGGCTGCCATCCTTTTGGCCTCTGTTGCAAATTTTCGGCCTTTGACACGAATATTTGCAAAACATCTCCAAGCAATTTTCACTATAGCGTCCTAATTCTAGCTTAAACTCTTTTTAGAGCTACAAGATTGGTTTGGGTCACTAATGTATTTGCTACAATGAGAAGACTTAAGAGTAACTTTGAAGAAAAAATGTACTAACCTATTCTTCTAGTTAGTGATTCCTGATTGGCTACAAAAGAAGAAGATGACATTCTGCTTGACTTGACATCGAAAGTCTACAAGCTTGTAGTAGAGCACGGCGCCGACGGAGTTCTGCAAAGCGAAGTGTGGAAGGAGCTCACTCTTACGAGCCGGGATGGTTCAAGACTCGCCATTCGCTTGGAGAGAAGGGGAATGATCAGGCGTGAAAAAGTGCTTGATGGCGGACGCTGGACCTACAAACTAACTCCGCTTCGTATGCCTGTGCACATTCAATCAATTGAAGATGCTCCATGCATAACCTGTCCGTACGAAAACAAGTGCTCTCTGACAGGTGTCGTGAGTCCCTTATCCTGCCCGTGGATAGTAGAGTGGGTTACCGCTGACTATAGGCGCCTCGCCGGAATTCCATCGGCGAACCCAATGGTCAGACCGGTCGCAGCCAGAGCAAGCTAGCGCTTTCGATTATTTCTGACTAGAATTTTCGAGGTCTCTAGCCGAAGCTAGGCTTTCGCGCAAACTCTTTTTCCTTATTGTGTCAGTTTCTAGGTGACTATCGGTGAAATTAGAGCAGGCAAAGCGCGACTACTATAGAAGATTGGCAAAGGAGAGAGGTTACAGAAGTCGCGCAGCGTTCAAACTCCAGCAGATGAACAACAAGTACCATCTAATTCATAGAGGATCCAAGGTAGTTGACGTCGGAGCAGCACCGGGGGGCTGGCTTCAGATCGCGTCTGAGTTGGTTGGAGTTGTCGGACTGGTCATAGGTGTAGACCTGGATCCGATCAAGAACGTCTCTAAAAACACTCGAGTCATTCAAGGTGACATCACAGATCAAAATACTCTCGACAAAATCCTCGGCGAATTGGCGGGCGATAGGGCCGACTGTGTCTTAGCTGACCTTTCCCCGAAGCTTTCAGGAATCTGGGACATTGATCATTTCAAGCAAATTGACCTGTGCATGAAGGTAATGGATCTGATGCCGGTGATGTTGAAAAGAGGAGGCTCAAGCGTAATGAAAGCCTTCCACGGCGACGAGCTGCGAAATCTAACGAGCAGAATGCGAAAGAGTTTTGATCGTGTGGAAATTTCCAAGCCGAACGCCAGCAGAAAGGAAAGTAGCGAGGTTTACATAGTCGGAATCGGTTTCAGCGGGCAAACTCCGAGACAATCGATCGGAGGGTCCGAAGCGGAGCAGCAGTTCGAAGAGCATTCGGATTCAGTCGTGTCCGACTGGTAGCATAGCCGAGCTCGATGAGCGCGTTCATAACGTCCGAAAGTTTTGGTGTTCTCGACGCTGCTCTCTTAGAGAGGGCTGTGAGGTCATAGTAAAGTGGAACATCGAGCTCGTTAACTTGGAACAAGGGCAGTTTCGAAACTTTAGCACAGCGTGAGACAAATTCTCTAGAAGCTATTTTTCCAATCCACAAGGGTCCTCCGATGCTCAGACGACTATGAACGCCAGAAACTTTACAATTGGGACATTCGAGGTCCTGAAGCGAAAACTCCGGTTCCTTTTCATTCTTCTCTGCCCTCCGCCTTGGAACATGGTGGAACAGTTCGTCATATCGCGCTAAAGATCTGAATCCGCATACGAAGCAATGAGCTGCGAATCCCATTTCGGATTGATTGCTCAGCGAGTACGAATTTCCCACTTTTACTCTGCAGTACGCGCGAAAATAATGCATGTCGTGATGGCAGAAAATTGGCACGATGCCAGCTTCTAGGTGCATTGCGCTCTGTGCCATGAGACCAAATATGAGCCGCAAACCAATCTCGTGTGAGTAATCTGTGCGCAAGGAATATCCACCGTATTTTCTTTGGGCTACTTGGGGATATACTCCACATAGTACGGCACTGTCGGTTGCGGCAACCGACAACAGTCCGCCATCTTTGATCGCTCTAACGGCAGACTCGACGTAGGGGCTTGGCGTTCCAAAAGGATCGACATCGACAATGTCGAATCTCACGCCATTGTTCTCGGCCCTGGTGCTCAGAAAAGCGCAGGCTTCCATCTTTGAGAAGCGACACTTTTCTTCAACGAGATTCAGCCTCGCAGAATTCTCCGCATATTCCAAAGCTTTTGAATTCACGTCATTCAGAAAAACAGATTCGATACCGAAGGGAATCTCGTTGGCTACCCTGATGCCTCTCGCTCCTGTCCCGCACAGAGCGTCGGCGAACGTCAAATTTCGTTCCTCCTCGGCAAAGGCTCCGTAACAGGCAATTGAAACGTCGCGTACGAATTTTCCTTTTGGATTGAAAAAAGCTGGCAGCATAGCCGGGACATCACGGGGAGGCGGAGTGGATAGTTTCGTCGTGCCCTCCAAGTAGATCGCCGGTTCGTCCACTGTTAGCATTCTTTCTTCATCATTCCTCGGATTGAAATTCTTTTTAGCCTTCGCGTCTCCGAAAGTACGATCTTTCGAGTAATTCCCGGATTAGAGGGCTATTTGCATTGAGTATCTGGCTCATAACAGGGGATCCCGCATCTGGCAAGACAACAGTCCTTTCCAAGATCATTCTCAAGGCAAAAACAGAAGGTTATACCGTCGGGGGCGTGTTAACCCGCGAAGTGCGAAGCCACGGCGAAAGGATTGGCTTTAGGCTAGTGGACTGCTCGAGCGAGGAATCCGGAGAATTGGCTAGTTCTGAGATTCGAACCGGCCCCCGGATGGGAAGGTACAGGATCAATCTCAAAACTTTGTCCAGCCTCGCCGTAAAGGCTCTTCATCACGCGAAAGAAAATTCTGATTTGATAGTATGTGACGAGGTCGGTCCGATGGAGCTCTTTAGCCCTGAATTTAGAAAGGCGGTTGAAGAGTCTATACTTTCTACAAAAAAGCCATCGATATGCGTCGTTCACAAGAGGCTTGAAGACCCATTGATTGAAAAGCTTAGAAAAACCCCAGGGGCCAAGGAGTACGAAATAACTTTCGAGAATCGAGATGAAATCGTGGACGAGATCTGGGGCGATGTATCAAAAGCAGTAGGCCGGTAGAGATTGATTTGAAACTCATAGCCGGTGTGGACGAAGCGGGTCGAGGATCCGTTCTCGGTCCACTCGTCGTTGCCGGGGTAGCCATGGAGGAATCCAAGACTTGGAAGCTTTCGGAGCTCGGAGTAAAGGACTCAAAATTGCTCGCCCCAGCGAAGCGCAGGAAGCTCTACGTTGAGATCAAGAAGATTGCAAGCGAAGTAGCTTGGGAATTAATAGATCCAAAGGAAATTGACAAAGTTGTGTTCAGGGGCATTCCGCTTCTCAGGTTGAACCACCTGGAGGGCGAGTGTATGGCGCGAGTCCTTGCAAAATTGAAGTTTGATCTTGCGTACGTCGATTGCTGCGACACAAACCAAAAGAGATTCGGAGAGCTGATCGCCGAGCTGCTGTTTCAAATGCAAAAAGTGAAGGCGAAAACTCCAATAGAACTAGGCGAGAAAAATCCCTACCTCGCGAAGCTTCGAAGCGAGCACCACGCGGACCAAAACTACGCGGTCGTTTCCGCCGCATCCATAATCGCGAAAGTGCGGCGAGACTCGTACATCCAGAGGCTCCACAAGACGCACGGGCTGTTCGGCAGCGGGTACCCGCACGACGAGGTTACGAAAAATTTCCTAAAGGGATTCATCGAAAGATCCGAGAGCCTCCCATCCATAACAAGACTCTCTTGGGCGACGGTGAGAAACCTCACGGCGCCGCCGATAAAAGATCCACTGACAATGGAGGGGTTCATCCCAGAGGATTCTGAAAATTAAAGATCAAGTCCGGCGTGCAACGATCATCGCGTGCTTTTTGTCGAACGGCTCGAGATCGATCTTTTGAACGATTTCAAAGCTCGAACGCTCTAATTTTCGCACTTGCTCCGAAACTACTTTGTTCATATCCTCCAGAGCGTCGATGCTGCTTGCCTTGACTACGAGGAACAAGCTTCCTTTCTTGTCCGGAAAATACCTTTCGCAGTTTGCGATTGCAATGTCGGTTTGGTCAGGCTGCGCAATGTCGCAATAAATTACCGGAAAAGTTCCATATATCGAAGGGTAGCGCTCCGGATGACGAGCGTCGGCAATGATTGGAACGACGTTTACTCTGTGCTTCACCACTTGCTCGAGGAGCTCTCTTGCGACGCGGGGAGCCATTTCAACAGCGAAGAGCTTCCCGGTAGAACCCAGAATATCGGACACGTGCGACACAGTCGTCCCGGTTGAAGCTCCGAGGTAAAGACAAGATCCTCCTTCTGCAAAAGGAAAAAACACGAGTCCATTCAGAATAGAGGCAGAAAGCTTGCTGCGGAAAGGATCCCAAAATCGAAACTCGACGTTTTCATTGTTTATTTTTATCCTAACAGTCCTCTCTCCGTAGAAGACCTTGCCAGGGGTGAGGTTGCGAGTTGCGAGGAGCTTCTTGGTCGGATTCTTTGGATCTGCTAGCTTGTAAACGCCCGGAAAGACAGATTCGACTTCATCGGCGTCGGTCATCGCTCTTCCTTGACCTTTCCCGGACTTTCCTTCCCTTTCCGCCCCCGTGCCCGTAATCACGCCTTTCGCTGCGCGGCGCTTCTCTTTGGCGGAAGGACGTCGCTCTGGGCTTAGGAGGCTCCAAATATTTCGTCCTTATTTCGGCGAGCCTTCCTTCGAGTGACTTTTCAACGGTTTCGTCTCTCGTGCCGCGGAACTCGTCCACGCGAGCGGCAATAGCAATCTTTCCAGCAACCGTGCGGGCAATCTTTCCCCTCTGCCACTTTGGCGCGCTGTGCACGGCGGCGTGCTGGAACAATATCCCATGCTTCGGAGGCCTCGAACCCGTCTTTAAAGCTCTATAGAGTGCTTTTTCAGCGCCGAGAATTTGGATCGTGCTTGCCGGGAGAATCGAAAGCCTCTGCAAACCTCCTGCCCTAGCTATCAAGCGCGCGCCGATAGTTGCACCCGCTATGGCGCTTACGTTTGGGGCAGCTTGGCGCATCGTTCTTTCCACATGCGACGCCAATTTGTCCCGGAGCGAGAAGAGATGCTGCGCTTCCTCGGAGAGCTGAACGATCCTTTCGAGGTCTTCATCGCGCAAATCCGCACCCCTTGATTCTTTTGCTGCAGTCACGATGGCCTTGCTCTTGTTCTTCGAGTACCCGAGCTCCTCGAGCTCGCTCTCATCGTCAAAATTCTGGCGTGAGCGGAACTTCAAAATGAGTTTGACGAACGAAATGTTGTCGTCGACCATCGAAGCCAGCTCTGGAAAATGCAGTCCGTACCACTCGCGAACGCGCGAGCTGACAATGTTGGCAGTTTTGTCGATCTCGTCGAGAGCCTGGACTGATTCCATGGCCTGGAGATCTGGCTTCGAAGACATTTCCCGGATGCGTAGAGTCGAAATGTATAGCGATAGCTTTCGGATCGCCTCTTCCGCCGCTTCTTTGCTCAGAGCAAGGCCGGAAGAAACCATAACCTCCGCTCTCGATGAGGAGAGCTTTTGCTCTTCCTCACGCGTGACCGCCTGTGCCTTCAGACCCGCCCGCGTCAGAGGTCCAACAAGATTTTCTTCCGCAATTATTGAATCAACGTTCGTAAGAGCGGAGGTGAGCTCCGAAATTTCTCCTTCCGAAAGCGAACCTGACGCAGCTTCGAGAAAGTGCTTTGCAACTTGCTCGTCGCTGTCTTCAAAATGAATTACTTTGGCGGCCTGCATTTTCTCGTTGAGGAGCAGAATGCCGAGCTCTGTTGAAAGAAGAAAATACTTCAAGGCCGTCAGGTCAATTCTCAAGGCGCATATCTTAAATCGTTTGGTTCCAATCCAGTTGTTTTAGTACCGGGTTCACAGATCTCTGCATGGCTCGATCTCTTGCGAGGCCAGAAAAATCTGCAGGAGATCTTTCGCGAGATTTGCAAGTTATTTCCTCACTGGAAACAGAGCTCTGCGGATTTCAGTTGAAATCGCCGACAATGCTCGCTTCGGGGGTACTCGGAATTTCGTTTGCGCTTTTTCCGAGAATCATTGACAGCGGGGCAGGAGCGGTCGTTTCGAAATCCATTGGTCTCACTCCAAGAGAAGGTTACGCCAACCCTACCATGGCGGCGACCGACTGCGGCTACCTCAATGCGATCGGTCTCGCAAACCCGGGCGCGGAGGAATTTGAAAGAGAGCTCGAGGAGGAATATCCAAAGAACAGGGTTCCACTCATCGTGAGCATTTTCGCTGATTCTGCGGAAAACTTTGGCTTGCTCGTGGACAGATTTGACCGAAACAATTTCCTCGGCTACGAACTGAACCTATCCTGTCCGCACGTAGAGGATGTGGGATCAGAAATTGGCTCAAAGCCGGAAGACGCAGCAGCCGTCGTTAAGGAAGTTCTGAAAAGGACTTCAAAGCCCGTGCTTGCAAAAATGCCCGCGACCATCCTGAATGTGCCCGAGTGGGCTCTGTCAGTCGAAAGAGCTGGGGCAGATGCCATCGTGGCAATAAACACGGTCCGCGCTATGAAAATTGACGTTACTACGAGATCCCCGATCCTTTCAAATAAAATTGGCGGATTGTCAGGAAGCGCCATAAAGCCAATCGCGGTGCGAAGCGTCTGGGAAATTTTCCAAAGCGTAAACATTCCAGTAGTTGGAGTCGGAGGTGTTTCGACGTGGGAGGATGCTGTGGAATTCTTCCTCGCCGGAGCAAGAGCCGTGCAAATTGGGAGCGCCATGGGACCTAAGTATCTTTCCGCTTTTCACGAAGTGAACATTGGAATCTGGAAATACCTCAAATCAAACGGATTTGAAAAAATCGAGGATATCATCGGGCTTGCGCACAATTGACATCCTCCGTCCAACAACGATCGAGAAGGTCGTCGATGAATCCTCGAACATCAGATCATTTTATTTCCGCGATGAGCTCAGTCTAACATCTGAGCCGGGCCAGTTTGTCATGGTTTGGTTGCCCAGAGTAGGAGAGTTTCCGATGAGCCTTTCTTTGCCAAGGAGCGGGCTTGCAAGCATAGGCGTGAAGGCAATGGGTGTTGGTTCAAAGCTACTTTATGAATGCAAGACTGACGCTAAACTGGGGATTAGGGGACCCTACGGTACACCATTCGATCTTAATCGTTCAAGGAAATCGAGGCGAATAGTGCTCCTAGCTGGAGGGGGCACCGGACTCGTTCCAATTCTAGTGCTCTCAAGAGCTTTTGATAGTTCGAAAAGTACGAGGGGGATTGTTGTCGTTAGTGCCCGTACAAGGAGCGAAGTGCCATTCCTCAGGAACTTTGCAAAGTACCACGCAAAAAAGGATGTTTACGTCACAACGGACGATGGCTCGCTCGGTCAAAAGGGATTAGGGCACGAGAAGGTCCGGGAACTAGTCGAGAGTCACTCAATTGACGAAATCTTCTCCTGCGGACCCGAGCGCATGATGGCGCAAATTTATGAAATTGCAAAAAGAAATCACATTCCCGTCCAGTTTTCGCTTGAAAGAATAATGAAATGCGGAATGGGAATTTGCGGGAGCTGCACTATTGGAGATAAAGTGCTCTGCAGGGATGGCGCGGTCTTGAATGAGAAAGACCTGAGCGAGGTGAGAGGGGAATTTGGTCACTACACGCGAGCAAAGACGGGAACCCTACTTCCTTGTTGACCAATATGCAGACAGAAAGAGAATAATGCGAAGATATCACGAAAAAATGTTCTGAAGAAAGAGAATGAAATGAGAGCTGAAGGCTTTAGGACATGTAATGCTTCGAACTACTCTAAGCACAAGAGTATACACGATTTCATCGCTGTTTCGCCTGATGACAAGGTTATCGTAGTTGAAATGGAATCGATTTCTAGATGCAAGAGTAGGGTTGATAGCCTGCGGAAGAAGTATACATGACTGTTGTTTGTGAGGGATTCTTTGACGAAGTAATTGTTGAAAGATTAGTACTGACAAAGGTTACGCCAGAAACCTCAAATACGTTTGAAGCAGGATAAGGGTACGGTGACAGTGCCGTACCCACTCACGGATCCTTAACTAAAGCCGGGAAAGTAAGATCGCAAACTCCAAAGCTCCAAGGAAAAGTTAGAATTGGGCCAATTCCCAAAGAGCGCAACCGTCGCACTTTTCTGAAACGTTACGAGCTCAAGCGAAAGCCGGGACAAAATTGGATTAATGTTTAGGGCAGTATTGTCCTCAACATTTTCGGGTCCTAGCAGCCTTTTTGTGTAGTTGCTCGCAGAATCTCGCTTTTAGATCGCGCTCCGCGAGACCCTACTTCGTGTGTCGCGGCTTGTGCACGAAGCCGTCCAGAATCAAGCGTATGTCTCTTCCTTCCTTTCTTGATTGCTTCGCGAGCTCAGCTCTTCTCGCCGGGGACTGCTTGTTCCAGTATCTGGCAACATCGTCTTCAACATCAAAAACGTAGTATTCACCTTGCTTGAACGGAGACTCTTTGCTCTTCTCTACGACGGGAGCGACTCCATCGTCGGGGACTCGGATCGAGACCAATTGAACCTACAGTGTTCTTGTCTATGGCATGCGGTATAAGATTATCCGAGAAGGGAAAGCCTGTGTTTAATTCGGATCTTGGGATTGAATCAAACGATTTCTAGTGACATAGCGAGCGACTCTCCAAGAGTACATGTCAATGTTGAATCTGTCAGCCTGGACAGAATGCTTCTCATCGCAGGACTATTGAGCGCTTACCTAGTCTTGTAAGACATAATGTCAATTGCCTTCGTTGGTTTGATCTTGATTAGTATTCGGGGATATTTCATCAAACCTTCATACTGCTTTTTGACCTGCTTCGAAGGGACGTAACGCTTTACGATTGCGAGTGTTATTTCTCCGACTCTCTCTTTGGTTAACTCAGCTTCACCTTCTACAATCACGCCCTTGTAGGGCATGACATCGGTGTCTACTATTAAGGCGACCTTCGGATTCTTTCTTATCGCTCGAACCTTAAGGCGATCCTCCGATGTTGTTAACCAGAAGCAACCTTCTCTCCAAATGTACCATATCGAGGATAGGTGCGGCGTAAATGGATTTTTCGGAGAGACTACGGCGAGCCTCAGTAGCTTTGGTTTGTTTCTAGTGAGAAAGCTTGCAATTTTCTTATCTTTAAGATCAATGTGGGTCAAGATGGGTCAAACAATGCAAGAAAACATACCGGCGTTGTGCTGCTCACAAACGCCGGGCTAGTTCTTGGCCAGGGAAGGTCAAGCTATGACAGTTAGCTGCTTTATCTTAGGCGGATGGTTTTTCAGCCAGTTTTCGTGACGCTCGTAGAGAAGTTCGAAATTTTCTCCAATCCTCGGCTCCTTCATCTCGCCTCTGATGCCGTATATTATGGGTTTCAAAGTTTCCCAGAAAAACCTTGGAGGAGGTGCGATGTCGAAGAAAAGATCTTCGTTCAGAACTCCGTTTTCTATAAGGCCGCCTGCGATCTCAAAGATCCCCATTATCTCGCCGATATTCATCCTGCCCTCGGAACCGTGCGGATAAAGACGATTGTATTCAACGTAATCCGTGATCTTCTTTGGGACAAGCTCGTTCATAAACCACTCCATCGCCTTTGCTCTGCGTTCCCCTGAAAATTCCTTCATAATTTCCAGTACTAGTTTTGCGTCTTCAACTGTTGGTTTGCTTCTTTCCATTTTTGAAAACCTTGAATTGCGGCCGCTGGGACAAAATATAAGCGTTTTACGGCCGATCTATATTGGCCTTTGGCTAGGGTCCTGTACACAAGATTATTGCGGTTTCTTTGATTTTTTCACTGGGACCTGAATCTCTGTACGGGCCCATGCCCAAGAGTCAGTCCAAGGGTTTCCGAAGTAAACCTCTCTCGAAAAGTTACCTGCTTTGTACTGCTCATTATCCTTGAGCCAACCATACAAACCGTTGTAAACCAAACGGGTGGAAACGTGATCAGGGTTGAACTTTACACTAGCGACCGTCAACGAAGGCAGCTTCTTGATTTTTATTTTTCCTTCGGACTGGGCATTTTTTCTAAAGATCTCGAGACAAGCTTCCAGACGATACCTGCCGGATCTTCCGGTTTCGAAGAAATGGAAAATCCATTTTCCCGTTTTGATCTTTCTAGACTTTGCCCATTTTGTTAGCTCCGAAAATTCACGACGAAGAGGATCTGATCCCTCTTCACCCATGCGCTCTAAACATGCTACTGTGTAGGTTGGCGTCTTCTTGACAACAATATCTACCGTCATGAGGAATACAATTCAAGCGAATCGGATACCTATTATTTTAGTTTGCGTTTTTCTCCACGAATAAAGTACTTTTCGGAGCCGCAAGGCCACTGCCGCCTAGAAATTCTTCTTCAAAAGAAGAATAGCTTTTACGCCAGTCTCTTCAAGTGACCCGAGTTCAAATTGGAAGCAGTAGAAGTAGGGGAAGAAGGCACCTTCAGGTTACCATCGCAAATTCCATTGATCAGGACTCCGATTCCTGGTCCTAACAGCAAAAGAATACTTGCCGAGCAGAAAGAATTGGAGAGTGAGACCGTCATCTATCCGAAGGGATTTCCGATCGCTATAAAGAGGGCCCAAGGCTCAGTTATCGAAGACGTCGACGGCAATTTTCTGATCGACTGGTTTACTGGAATCAGCGTGCTGAACCTTGGTTACAGCGACGTGATCAGAAAGGCCGTGTCGAAGCAGCTCGGCAATATCTGGCACACGATGGAAATTCCGACGGAGGTGCGGATTGAATTCCTGAAGGAGCTGCGTAACAGTTTTCCTTCCAGCATGCAAAAAGGGTACAAAACAATTTTCGGAATAAGCGGCGCCGATGCCTGCGAAACTGCTGTTAACATTGCACACTCGGTTTCCAACAAGAGAGCTTCAACAGTTGCTTTTGAGGGAGCATACCACGGGGTCCACGGTGGAATTGTTGCCGCGACTGCAGGACGCGCTTACAAGTCTCCGGTTTTCGGAAGCGGTTTCGGTGTAGTCAGGGCGCCTTACCCGTACGAAATGTGGTACGATTACGACACGAACGATACGCTGTCGTTTCTTGACAAAGTGGTAAACGATCCAGAGGCCGGTTACGAAAAACCCGATTCTCTAATCGTGGAACCTATCCTTGGCGAGGGGGGCTATATCGTTCCCCCTGAAGGATTTCTGAAGGACATTCGCGATTTCTGCACCAGAAACGACGTCATCATGATCGTGGATGAAGTTCAAACCGGTCTCGGCCGGACGGGCAAGATGTGGGGGTTTGAGTGGGACGACGTAAAGCCGGATATTGTTTGCATCAGCAAATCCATTGGGGGGGGAGTGCCTTTGTCGGCAATATACTATCGAGAAGAGTACGACGCTAAATTGCCCACTCCGTTTCACCTAGGCACGTACAGAGCGAACGGCTTGGCTCTTGCAGCTGGGGTCGCTGTACTGAAAGAAGTACCAAAGCACCTAGAAAGGGTCCGGCTCGAAGGATCAGAGTTCAAGAAGAAGCTTGGATCTATCGGCTCGCCCCTCATAGCCGACGTTAGAGGGAGGGGATTCATGATCGGCATCGAGCTCACCGATTCTCAAAAGAAAAATCCACTGCCGAAACAGGACATGATGACGATAAAGCACGAGATGCTGAGGAGGGGACTCGTCATGCACACGTGCGGGCACTTCGGAAACGTGTTCAGGTTCATGGGCGCCCTAAACATTCCGAGCGAGTACCTCCAAACTGGGAGCGAAATTTTCGAGGCCGCGCTCAAGAAAGTCGCAGACTAGATTGATTTAGCAAGTATGCTCATCCCCTCGTAGAGCAGATTAGCCGCAAGCATTGACGTAAGCTCGGCCCAGTCGTAGGGGGGAGAAACCTCGACCACCTCCATTCCTGCGAGCTCCTCGATCTGAAAATCTCTGATAGCCTGCATTACCTCGAGACTGGATAGTCCTCCCACTTCCGGAGTTCCCGTGCCGGGAGCGAAGGCAGGATCGACGACGTCGATGTCAAATGAAACATAGGTCTTGCCCTTTAGCGAGGAGATGTGTTTCAGTATTTCA
>JASHSF010000101.1 GCA_030036955.1 Nitrososphaerales archaeon | reverse complement strand
GTCAGCAGGGCAGTCTTCATCTCTGCCGTCACTCCATTCCTTTTGAGGACCGCTGATAACCCCGAAGGTGTTGATGGGCAACTGTTCGATGGAATCAAGTTTGCGCTCGCTGCAGATCGCCCCGCGTTTCTTGCCAAATTCTTGTCTGATTTCTACAACGTCGATCTCCTGAAGGGAAAGTCGATCAGCGATCAGGTCGTTCAGGCTAACTGGAACGTCGCCGTCGGCGCTTCCCCGAGAGGTACGATTGACTGCGTCACGGCTTTCGGGACGACCGACTTTAGAAAAGATCTCACCAGCATAGACGTGCCGACTCTGGTCATTCATGGCAACTCTGATCGGATCGTGCCGTTTCCTGCAAGTGCGAAGCGCATGCCTTCGCTTGTCAAGGGGGGCAAGCTCGTGGTGCTGGAAGACGCACCGCACGGCTTGATATGGACCCACGCGGACGAGACAAACCGGGAGCTGCTGAGCTTCTTGGAACAAGAAAAAATAGAACCACAAAAGATGGCGGCACAGTAATACTTTGCTGATGGGGACTCTCGGCTGAGCCGCGTCGAGAGTCCGGGGAATCCTCGAGGGTGAGCAATAGCTAGTTCCCATACGCCAAACAGTTGCAAAATCCCTCGCAGACTTGATCAGGGACGCTTTTGGCGCTGCTCCGCTAACCAATCCACATATTTGTTAAAGCCTTCTTGGAAGGGAATTTCTGGTTCCCAGCCCGTGAGCGACTTTGCCTTTTCGATCTTCGTAACAACCCCCCGGAAATCGCCCGCTCTCTCGTCTTTTCGCTCCACCGTAACTTCGCCGAACCTTTTCTTGAGCAGGTAAACAATCGCGTTCAGGCTGACAAACTCCCTTCCCGCCAAGTTGATCACCTGCTGCTCGGTTTTGGAACTCATTCCTGCAACCACATTCCCCCTTGCAAGGTCTTCCACGTATATCCAGCAGCGGCCCTGTTCGCCGTCGCCGAAAATCGATATGGGTTGATGATCTTGAGCACGTTTGACAAAGATCGCGATAGCCATATTTGATCTCATCCTCGGGCCGTAAGGAATATCGAATCTGAGAATTGTATACGGGACGTTGAGCTGCTTGCCCAAGGTCATGACGAGATGCTCCTGCCCTATCTTGGTCTTCGTGTAAACGCTATCCGGAGGGGGGAGCAGCATGTCCTCATCAACCGGAACCTTTAATTTTCCATAGACCCACGTCGAGGATGCCAGCACGACTCTTCCGACCTCCTTGGAAGCTGCCGCCTGCATCACCTTAACCGTGCCCACCTCATTTACAGAAACACAGAGTTCAGGGTCAGTTAGGGCAACATTGACATCGGCGATGGCGCCAAGATGATAAACAGTTTCCACATCGGTGCACGCCTGCAGCAGATCTTCGTAGCTTGTAAGCTCCCCCTTCTGCCATTCAACATCCTGCCGGATGGGACGAACTTTGTCAAACACGCGAACATCCCTGCCAGCCAGAACCAGCCTATCCACCACATGACTTCCGATGAAGCCCGAACCACCAGTTACCAGATCTACCAAAATTCGTCACCATTTTCAGTGCAGAGATTCGGCCACTTCCTGTGCAGATGCAGCCACGTACCCCGCAGCATCGTCGTCAATCTCTTGATACATGGGCAGGCACACCATCCTTTGGCAGACGTCTTCTGCGATGGGATAATCTCCCCTTTTCGTCCCGAGTAATTTCATAAAAATTGGCTCGAGATGCAGGGGTGGTGTGTAAACTTCTCCAGAGCAAGCGATGGATTTTTGGCTCTTCATTGCCATCTTGAATTCATCGCGATTAATTCCGCTTGCCAGCAAGATAACGTATTTGTAATAATTATTCAAACAACCATCCGGAGTCTCCACGACAGAAACAAGATTGCTTTTCCGTAAAATTTCATTGTAAATTGATGCTATGTGATTTCTTTTTTCAACTATTTCATTTATCCTCTTCGACGCGATTAAACCAGCAGCAGCATTGAATTCTGACATCCTCCAGTTATATCCCAGATCCACGATTATGTTGCTATTGAATGACTCTTTGCCTTGGTCTCTCAACACGCGTGCATTTCTATCCAGCTCCGCTTGACTTGTGACGACGAGTCCACCCTCCCCTGCACTTACAACTTTAGTCGGGTAGAAGCTAAAACATCCTGCCACGCCGAAGTTGCCAGCAGATTTGCCTTGGAATCTTGAACCAAAGGCATGAGCTGCATCCTCAATAAGAGAGATTCCTTTTTCCTCACAGAGGATCCTGATTTGGTCTACTTCAGGCGAAATGATTCCTGCGATGTGAACTAGAACAACAGCTTTGGTTGTCCTAGTGAGCTGCTCTTCGATCGTTGAGCGACTTGCGCAAAGTGTGCGTTCTTCAATATCGGCGAATCTTACCTTATTTCCGGACAAGATGGGAGCAGCGGCAGTTGCCCCAAACGAATTCGTTGGAACGACTATTTCCCCATCTGCAATCCTCAAGGATCTTAATGCTATCTCTATTGCACTTGTTCCTGAATTGACAGCTATCGAATGTGGCGTTCCAAGAATCTTGCTACATTGCTCCTCAAACTGCCGCGTGTACTTTCCTAACGTCAACATACCGCTTTCGAGTATATCAGCAGAATAGTTTTGAAACTGGGTGATATCTTCCTGGGGGAAATACAACTTAAACGATGGAATGGAACGAGTTGATTCTTGTTTTGTCATTATCGTGCTACCCAGATTTTTTTGCATTATAAAAGCCTGAAGTTGTACAGGAGAAATACAAATGAAATATGGCGGCTAATGGATCTTTATGCGAGACTTGGTAATTCTTGAATAAACAAACATTTTTCCTGCAAGCCTTTCCGTATTTGTAGCCTTGAATACTTTTTTCGAACGTACGTGTTGTATTGTTACCACTCCCGTTGATAGCCCGTTTTCTGATGCTTCTTTTGACGACACTCCGTTGCCCTGAGGCAAGATGAACTCTTGACTTTATTCACCTTTTGACATGCGAAGCGAGACGGCCAGAACAAGCAACCACAAGATTAATAGAAAAGCATCTGATTCCATCCAATATCATAACAGGATGGAATGAATACAAGTTGGTCGCAACCGTTGCAAAAGTCACTGAGCTCGTAGGACACTCTAAAGAGGGCTGGCAGGACGCAGCAGAGAGCGCCGTAAAGGAAGCCGCAAAGACGATCAGAGGAATCACGGGCGTTGAGGTCTTGCACTTCACGGGGAAGGTCGAAGGTGGAAAAATCGTAGAGTACAGAACAAGCATCAAGATCGCCTACGGCGTAGAGCGATCCGGTTGAGCTTGGATAGCGTAAATGCGGATCAATTCGCGAGCGCGCTAGATGAGCTCGACCGCGGCGAGCTCAGATCGTAATCAGAATGGAGATGCGGAATCGCCGCAAGCCGGTTATGCTCCTCGAGGGAATTCGGGAAAGAAGCAACAAAGACGAGCTCGAGCACATTGCAACTGAGCTAAAGAAAAATTAGCAACCGGTGGAACCACGAAGGGCAGCATCATACTCCTCCAAGGTGATCAGCGGGACAAGGCAAAAGACGAGCTTGCGCGTCTCGGCTAACCGCAAGATCGCAGCGACGTAGGTTAAATCAGTGCCACAAGAAACACCGCGATGAGCCCGGTCAGGAACACGCCGTCGAAAGTGCCCGCGCCTCCTATGCTCACCATATCTGCCCCAAGGTTGCTGAGACCCCGCATGTTCGAAAGGTCAGCTCCGATTAGAGCACCGAGTGTCCCGGATACGTAAGCGACTATAGCTGCAGCTGCCGGATTGCCGAGCGACAAAATTATGGCGATTAACGCCGCGGCAATAGGGGGAACGAAAGCCGGGGTTACAATTCCGACCCCTTTGACCTTGCGGGCAACGAGGTGGACTATCGCCGAGGTGAGCAAGACGCCAACAACGGCGGTAATTATATCGCTCGGGTGGCTGACCAGCAGGTAACCGGATACGAGCACAGGTACGAGCGCTCCTCCGGCGTTGAGAGCTATCGTAGTTGATACCTTGCGAACGTCGTACTGCGGAACCCTGTAGGTCACCCAGAACACCCTGACTTCTTGGTAGCTAGCGACACGCGCAATGCGATTTATTTTGTAAATTGGGAGATTAACAAAGCTCCCGATGAAAGTTGCGATGAGAATTATCGCGAATTCTTCCTCGTTAAATCCGATCTTTGCGAACGTAAACTGAGCGATTCCGACGAAAAGGAACGCGAGAACAATCCCGAGAAGTATTATCAGAAAAGTTAGAAATATTCCCCTGTGATGGGGATAAACTGCAAAGGAGGACATGGGCGTTCCTACTTTCGTGCTGTCTAATCACGACGCGCTTAAAATGCTTAAATGAATGCACCCGGGCCATCGGAATTCCTAGTAAAAATAAGAATAAGGTGCAATGTAGTGAAAGACAAAACTAAAGCAGTGTACGCTCTGGTCTTGGCGTCAGTATTTCTTTTGGCGCTCGGTCCCGCAACAATGTCATCGTTCGCGTCAACTGGTTCGTCCTCGTCGTCAACATTCAAGGTGTCAGGAATCTGGACTCTCGCATACCTCAACTCTACGGTTTTCCAGACAAAAGGAAACTGGCAGTACGGAGGAGGTACAGGCCCAGGCGTAATGACGGGTGGAATTCATGGAACGGCGGATGGCGAATATTTGACCGCGTTCAACATGAAAACAGGTGTCATACTTTTCACAGGTCAAATTGTGTGCGTGTGCACAATTCACGGAAAGTCAGGTACGCTCTGGATATCAATGATCCACGGAATTGACCACAACGCCTACAAAGCGAACGGTAAGACCACGGCAGAGTTCGTCATTACGGCAGCGTCTGGCGCTTTGGCAGGCACCACTGGACACGGTCCAATGAAAACAACTACCAGCAGCGACGACATGAACTACACGATGTGGATTACGCTCGGCTGAACGAAAACAACTAAAAGC
>JASHSF010000100.1 GCA_030036955.1 Nitrososphaerales archaeon | reverse complement strand
TTCCGTTTCGAGAACATTGCTTTGGGGCGGAAACATCAGGCCGAGCTCGCGTTGTTCGTCTGTGACAGCGTCTGCCGTTGACTTTGCTGCTTCGATGAACATCTCGTCCGTAACGCGTCTTGCTTGGGTAGCGTACACGGCAAAACCTATTGCTGGATAGATGTAGAAATTGTTAGCCTGCCCAGGAAGGTAAGTTTTGCCTTGATACTTGACCGGTGGAAACTGAACTCCGGCAGCATAAATGGCTCGTCCGTCAGACCACTCGTACGCTTCCTCCGGCGTGCACTCTGCATTCTCAGTGGGATTTGAAAGAGCGAATATTACCGGCCTATCGGTGATTTTTGACATCGCTTCTATCACGGATCTGTTGAACGCTTTGCCAACGGTACTCACGCCGATGAGAATGTTTGGTTTGATCGAATTGATCACTTCGACAAGATCATGGCTTGGGGCATGGGGGTGCGCGAACTGAAACTGGTCTGGGCTCAAATCTTTGCGAGATGTCTCAAGAAGACCGTTGATATCGTACATCCAAATCTGATCGCGTGCCTCAGTATCGGATAGCCCCTCGAGTTTCATCGCCGCAGCAGTCATGAGGGCATTCCCAATACCGGCAGATCCCGCCCCAAAAAATAGGACTGTTTGATCACTGAGTTTCTGATTTGCTATGCGCATTGCGTTTATCAGACCAGCTACGGTTATGCTACCTGTTCCCTGAATGTCGTCATTGAAGCAAGAGACTTGATCTCGATACCTAGCAAGGTAGTGGAGCGCGTCAGTTCCCCTCCAGTCTTCAAAGTGGATGCAGCAACCCTTGAATTCTTCCTGGACGGCTGCAACAAACTCGTCCACGAATCCGTCAACCTCCGAGAGAGGAGGTCTTGTTTGCCTGAGACCAATGTAGAGTGGGTCGTTCAGCGCCTGCCTGTTGGTCGTTCCAAAGTCAACGAAGATAGGAAGCAGTCCTTTCGGCGGTACCCCCGCGCATGCTGTGTAGAGTTGAAGCTTGCCGATCGGAATTCCCATTCCACTGGCGCCGAGATCGCCGAGTCCCAGTATGCGACCGCCAGACGTAGCGCAGATCACGCGAACGTCTTTGTCGGGCCAATTAGCCAATCGTTCGCGAACGTGACCTCTATCATTTAGCGAAATGTACATTCCGCGTGGACGTCGGTATATGTGACTGAACTTTAGGCACGCCTCTGCGATTGTGGGGTCATACAGTATCGGCAGAAAGTAAGTGGGGTTTGACATGACGACGTTATAAAATAAAGTCTCGTTCGTGTCGACCAGCTGGTTCAGGTAAATGTAGCGCTCGAGGTCAGTTGGCTTTTGCCCTAACTGCTGAAGAACTCTTTGATGTTGTTTATCTATCGTCTCTACCGAAGGTGGAAGCAGGCTCTCTAGCCCCAGCGCATGGCGCTCTTCTAAAGTGAATGCAGTGTCTTTGGTCAGCTTGGGCGACTCTAAAAGAGCCAAACCGCGAAGCTCAGAATCTTTCCTATCCTTGCTGATTTCAGTGGTTTGCATTTCTCAATTTGGGAGGAAGCAACTCAAAGTAATAAGGATATTTAGAATTCGATCACGCGACTTTATGTAACATGCGAACTCGAAGTTCTTCGGTAATTGTCGCCTTAGCTTCTGCGGCTTTCTTCATGAGCTATTTTAGTCGGTTGATTTGGACCTCGGCTTACGAAGGCATAAAACATGGCACGCATGTGATTCTGGAACGTGCTCCCAGTTGAAGAACGGTGGGCAAGGATCGGTCCCACCAAGAAATCTTGGTTAATCCACGTCCCCGTATCTGGTCTTTGTTTGTCTGCCTTCCTGGTTGTAACAAACTCCAAGCATGAGATCCTATTGGGACGCCCTAAAGAAAGCGATGCATGGCCGGAGTCTGGCGGCTTCCCAAGGATGCATTCAAGGCAGCTTGAGGATTCGGGGCAGATGATCCTTCCGGCAACTCACCTCCTGATGGAGGAGTCACCAGATCACGCCGCTCGCAGGATAGCTGGGCGGTGGGCGGGTTACGCTAACTCGCAGCCCCGCTTCTTGATGGTTCAGTCCCACTTAAGACCACCTGCCTTGAAGGCCCAGAGGAAAAAGCCCTCACGCGCTCGCGGCCCCAATCAGAAGCATTGGGACATTTGTTTTGTCTATACAATGCGAGCGAGAGGGCTGCCAAGAAAAATCAAACCATGGTGGTCTGAAATGAAATTCGTCCCTCCTTCTGAAATTCGTCAGCTGAATGCTGGGAGGGGACACCGCGATGTCTTGGAAAAGGCTGGATTCTTGTAAGAGGTTATGTTGTTAACGCTGTTCTGTCAGACAACGGTTTCGTCATGAGCCTTTCTGCCGAGCTTCCGATTTCTTATTCTTCCAGAGTATCGAACGCCTGTAGGCGTACTCCAAGTTTTCCCCTTCGAGCGGGTTGTTCTCCTTCTCCCTGCGAGATACAATGAATCGTTCCACTTTTTTCCACGGAGGCGCGTCGAGAAACGTGTCAAATGCGAGGTCTTCGTTCAGCAGTCCGTACCGCATAAGCGAACCGATGGTTTCCCAAAAAACCATCACCGTGTCAATGTACGCAAAGCCTTCGCTTCCTCTCGGATATTTTTCGTGCAGTCCGTCGAAAGTTAGCCCTTCCGTTATGGTCCTCCAGAAATTCCTCGCCTTTACCAGCGGGTCGGACAAGTAAATCTCCATAATGCCAAGAAGAAATTCGGCGCCTCGCGCACTCGGTTGTTTCTTTGCCATCTTTTATTCGAAGCTTTTCCGAGGCTTCTAATTAATTTTTCAAAATGTGGGTTCGGAAATCAGATTTGACTCCGAAAGCCAAACTAAGCCATCCCTCTCCCAAAACTGATTTATTCGCGAAAAACTTTCTGTGCGAGTAGTTTCAACCTTGTCCCAAGGGCAGCGCAGGCTAGCCGCGATAATGTTCACGGACATGGTAGGCTTCACCGGCCTCGCCCAGTCGGACGAAGCTCAATCGCTCCTCGTTCTTGAAAGGCACGGCAAGCTCCTCCGTCCTTTCTTCTCAAGGTTCGGAGGGAGAGAAGTGAAAACCATCGGAGACTCTTTTCTCGTGGAGTTTGACAGCGCTTTAGACGCCGTAAACTGTGCCGTTGGAATTCAAAAGTTTCTCCACGATTACAATTTGTCCTCGCACGAGAGCTGGAAAATCTCGCTGAGGATCGGGGTTCACTTGGGCGACGTCGTGCATCAGTACAACGACATTTTCGGCGACGCCGTGAATGTCGCCTCCAGGCTGCAACCGCTCGCTGAGCCCGAGGGCGTCTGCATCTCGGAACAGGTGTACGATCACGTCCGGAACAAAATCGCGCAACCTCTCGAAAAGCTAGTGTCGCCCGAACTCAAGAACGTGCGATTTTCCATCGACGTGTACAAAGTTGTCATGCCCTGGGAAAGGAAACAGGCAGCGAGCCATGAAGGAACAAGCGAGACTCACCGCATCGCCGTCCTTCCCTTTGTCAACATGAGCCCGGATCCAAACGACGAATATTTTGCTGACGGTCTCACCGAAGAATTAATCTCAAAACTCTCACTCGCCAAGGATCTCCGCATTATCGCAAGAACCTCGATCATGAAATACAAGAATGAAACGAAGGGGATCTCTGAAATCGGCGAAGAGCTCGGCGTCTCTTACTTGGTGGAAGGAAGCGTTCGCAAAGCGGTAAACAAGATTCGCGTTACCGCCCAGCTCATTCAAACTAATACGGAGGAGCACCTTTGGGCTTCAAGTTACGACAAAACCATGGACGATATTTTCGCAGTTCAAACAGACATCGCCGAAAAGATATCGAAATCACTGCACAGCGGGTTTCTCTCTTCAAACATCGAAAAGGGGGAGACAAAGAACGTAGTAGCATATTCTTACTACCTTCAGGGAAAGCAGTTGCTGAATGAAAGAGGGAGTGTCGCGGTCAGGCAGGCGCTTGAGCTATTCTACAAAGCAGCGACCCTTGACCCTTCTTTCGTCCGAGCTTATGTTTCATCGGCGTACTGCTATGCATTCCTCGGCATGAGGAGCGAACTTTCTTTCGACGAAGCGGTTGCGCCCATGAAATCTTCCGCCGCCAAGGCCCTTGCGATAGACCATAATCTGGCTGAAGTACACGCTCTTCTTTCTTTCATTGCCTGGATCGAGGACGATCATTCTATCGCCGAGCAAGAGGCATTGAAAGCGATCGAGTTGAATCCGAGCTTATCCGAGGCATACATTCGACTCTCGTACGTGAAGGCAACCCGAGGCTATCTCAAAGAATCTATCGCCATTCTCGAAAGGGCGCAACAGCTCGATCCGCTGTCTTCCGACGTTGTGGGGAACCTGGGCCTAGCATACTTTTGGGCGGGCCGGGAAGCCGACGCGCTTGAGCTCTGGAACAGGAATCGTGCGCTTCTGCCGCGACTAGTGGCCGACGAAATGGCTGAATACTATTTGGAGAAAAAGGATTTGGACAACGCGGAGGAGCAAGTCAAATTTCTCGAAAGCTCGGGAGAAGATCACTACAACAGCATCTTGAAGAGGGCCGAACTCCATGCCCTAAAAGGCGAAAGAGAAGCTGCCGAACAAGCCATTGCGAAGCTTGAGAAGGATTTCAAAGGAGCTGCCGTAACCGATCGCAATGTCGGTTTTGTCAGATACTATCTTGGCGACGCAGACGCGTTCTTCGAGGCGATGTTTCGGGCATTGGGATCTCATGTCCTTGATCCTTTCCGGCTCAGGTATTCATTGCTGCTTGATAATGCGCGCCACGACTCCAGATATACTGAGATACTGATCAAAAATGGAATTTATTCCAAGGATATAGATCCGCCACTAAACCGTGCGTCTTCTACGGATATAGATTCCTAGTCAAGTTTCCGATTTTTTTCTCATCCTTTCTTGGTAATTTTTGATTGATGCTTACCGTCGCGATATTCTCTCTCTACGGGATCGTCCTGTTCTTCCTCTTCTACACGACCTCTTTCTTCGTGCCGAGCCTTGGGAGTGAGATTCCGGAGAACTGTCGCTGGGGGTGTTATACGGGCTCTTACCTCTCGTGGTTCTTGCTTGGGCGGATTCGAGCATCCGAGTGGGCCGCAAGTCCGATCCTCTCCTCAGGGATACCATGCGATGGTCGAAGACGAGACTAATCGTTTTGCCCCTGATGATAGTCTTGCTGGTTCCTTACTTCGTGAGCAGTGGTAATGCCGCGACTCTAGCGTTCATATTTTCGTTCGTTCTCGACGGAGTTGCCGCTTTCGCTGTCTTCCTCACCGCGAGGAGGTCGGGCGATGCAAACTTCCGCAGAAGCCTAGAATGGTTCGGCATTTTCGTCTTGCTCCTGATCGTTCAAAAC
>JASHSF010000099.1 GCA_030036955.1 Nitrososphaerales archaeon | reverse complement strand
TCGTCAAGAAACCGGTAGAAGGATCGGTCTTAGTAAGGAAACTCGGCTTGGAAGGTGACAAGCAGGCTGACCTAAAAGTTCACGGCGGAGTAGACAAAGCCGTGTACGCGTACCCGTCGGAGAATTATGGATATTGGAAAAGCAGATTTCCAAATATGGACATACCTTGGGGAACTTTTGGCGAGAATCTTACAACGGAAGGATTGCTCGAGAAAGACGTGCATGTTGGAGACCGCTTTCAAATAGGTAACTCTGTTGTCCTGGAAGTAACGAAACCTCGTTTTCCTTGCTCCAAGCTGGCTATGAGATTTAGGATGGATAAGATGGAGAAATTATTCCTAGATTCCGAGCTAAGCGGATTTTATCTGAAGGTAGTGGCAGAAGGCGAGATCCAAGCAGGAGACACAATAAAGCGCACACTCATGAATCTGAATTCAGATACGATAACGTCCATAGTCAGACAGAAGAAAGCGGATGAGCTCTAATCTGAAGTTGGGTTTTCCTAGCAATTTATCTCTTAGTAAAACTCTCCATACACTCGGCTGAGATTAGAATTGCTAACTGTCAATGAAAGGCGTACACTTTCTCTCCTCTGCGATGCATTTGTCCCAAGCGTTCAGAGTAGCGAATTTTCCGAATTTTACAAAAGATCTGCGAGTTCGATCGGCGTCGACAAAGAAGTAGAGCGCGTCTTATTCGAGGAATTCAGCAGCGATCAACGCGAGCAAATCCGAAGATTGCTCAAGCTAATCGAAAGTCGATTTCAAAATCTCCTTCTGAGTGGAACATCCAAAAAATTTTCTGGCATGACAGAAGGAGAAAGGGAAAAATTCCTTTTTGAGAAATTCGCTCAAAGCAAGGTTGCACTAAAGAGAACAGCTTTCCAAGCGCTCAAAAGAATTATTTGCTTCACTTACTATGGCTATATTCCCGGGGGAAGCCAGTCAAATCCGAGCTGGCAAGATCTCGGATATGCCCCAAGACAAAGCATTGCCACTGCTCCTGAAACGAACTTTCTAACCTCTTCTATCAACCCTGCCAAGAATGAAATCGTTGAATGCGACGTGTGCATTATCGGCTCGGGAGCCGGAGGTTCGGTCATCGGCGAGTACCTAGCAAAAAGCGGATGGAAAGTCATCTTCCTTGAATCCGGAGATTACGTGCCGCGCGAGGAGTTTGCAAAAGGTCAAGAGTACGAGCTGACTAGGAAATTATTCGAGCAGGGAGGAAGAGCGGCAACAAAAGACCTAGCATTTTCCCTGCTCGAAGGTCACACCTTCGGCGGAAGCACAACTGTAAATTGGAACACCTCAATTAAGCCTCCTGAGTGGCTAAAAGAAGAGTGGGAATCCTCTGAAGGAGTATCGTCCCTAAGGGGCAAAGAGTTTGACGAATGCGTAGATTATGTTTGGTCGAAGCTGAAAGTAAATAGAAACGAAAGCCAGCTGAACGAGAACAACGGAGTGCTTTTCGAAGGATGTAAGGCATTAGGGTACTCGATCCCCGACGACTATGACATAATCTGGCGGAACGCTACCGGATGCCTTGAGCGATGCGGCTACTGCACTTTCGGTTGTGAATTCGGGTGCAAGCAGAGCACGCCTGCGAATTTTCTTGCCGAGGCTCAACTCTCCGGAGCACGATTTATTTTCAGAGCAAGAGCGGATACAGTTCTGAAACGCAACGGAAGAGCTGCCGGGGTGCAGGCTACTTTTCAAGATTCGTTCCAATTTGAGATCAGTTGCAGAGCAGTTGTCGTGGCCGCGGGTTCCATCAACACTCCGGCAATTTTGCTGAGATCAGGACTAAAGAAAAACGTTGGGAAGAACCTTAAACTCCATCCTACTACTGCGATTTCGGGCTTGTACGAAAAACCGATCAGCATGTGGTCTGGTCCTCCCCAAACAGTAAAGGTAACTAAATGGCTCAACCTGGACGGTTTTCACCACGGTTTCTGGGTCGAAGCCGTTCCAGCCCATCCGGCTCTATTTTCTTCTGCTAGCCCGTGGACGTCGGGGAAAGAACACAAAGATCTAATGCTCAAAATGGCTCGACGCTCTGGCACTATTGTACTGCTCCGAGAAATTGGTTCGGGAAAAGTAACTATCGACAAGCAAGGTCGCCCGGTTTGTTCTTACTCCCTCAGTGCGTTAGACAAAGAACATCTCAAAAGGGGCTTGGTTGAAACGGCGAGAATTTTAGCGGCCTCTGGTGCAATGGAACTTTCCACATTGCACGTCGACGGTTTAGAGGTTCGATCGGAGAAAAAAACCTCCTTGAGTTCGTCGGATATTGATCGGTTCGAGGAAGAAATTAATAGAAGAGAGATTGCTCCAAACAAAATCTCCCTCTTTAGCGCGCACATTATGGGATCTGCGCGGATGGGTACAGAAAACGTGTCGTTCTGCGATGACTCTGCAGAGAGCTACGAGCTGGCTGGATTGTTCATCGGCGACGCGAGCGCTCTGCCCTCGAGCCCCGGGGTCAATCCCATGATCACGATCATGTCGGTTGCGAGACGAAATGCCAAGAAAATAGATCAATTGTTGAAGAAATAACTGTTTGCCAAGTGCGCTATCAAACTGATAAAATCGTTTATACTTTTTTTGAAAAAGTGGGCAGCAAATTTAGTTGTAAAGAGTAGATACTTACTCTTCCTTCGGCAGATGAGCGGATACGTACCTGTCGTAAGCGACAAACACATCTCTCCTTGAAATTGTTCCAACCAGCTTCCCCAAATCATCAATGACTGGAAGCATTCTCACGTCGTGCGTTGTCATCTTGTGAAGAGCGTCGTAAAGACTCTCTTTGGGGTAAGTCAAGATTACGTTTTGCGTCATTATCTCTGCTACCTTTACTTTCGCTTTTTGAGTCTGAACGCGCCTCACGTCGGTCATAGTAACCATGCCCAGAACCTTGCCGTCTTGCGAAACGACGGGTACAGCGTGGAGATTTTTTTCGAGCATCAAGCTGTTGAGGGACTCTACAATTTCATTTTCTCCGATAGTGATTACGTCCCTGTTCATCGTGTCTCCCACGAATATTCGGGTCATCATGGGAACGTCGTACTCGCCTCTGTGCGCGGGGGAGTCGGCTTTTGTTTCCACTTGGCTGCGATAGATTGTGTACTTTGACCCCGTCAAATAATAGGAAATCACAACGGCGATCATCGACGGGGCGAGGAGAGTCAAGTTGCCCGTCATTTCGCTCACCATCAAAATCACTGCAACTGGCACCCTTCCCACGCCTGCGAAGAGAGCCATCATCCCGACTATTACGAAGGGTGCGGCAGTTGGCGCCAGACCCGGCACGACGGCGTGAAGCATGAGCCAATACAAAGCTCCGAGGAATGCGCCTATTCCAAGCGCCGGAGCAAACACCCCCCCGCTTCCACCGGAACCCACCGTGAAAGAACTCGCTACAATTTTGAGGAAAAATACGAGCACCAGAATTAGTACGAGAGGGAGGGTGACGTAATTGACTGTGATCGCGCCGAAGTTCCCATCGATGAGAAACTGCAGAAAGCCGTAGCCGAGCCCTAGGACTTCGGGAAAGAATATTCCAATCGCTCCGGCAATTGCCGCCCCAATCATCGGCCTGAGGTGCTTCGGAATGGTGAAGCTATCAAAGAATTTTTTGACCGAATAGAATACAGTTGTGTACAGTCTACCTCCTCCCGCGCAGAGTATGCCAAGGAACCCGTAGAAAACGAGCGTAATTGGGTTTGAGAAGTTAGCAGTGATTGCAGTTCCGAATATTGGATTGAAATTTGTAAACAGTCCAAATATGACGTATCCTACCGGAGCCGCAATGAACGAGGGAATGAGAGCCTCGGCTTCGATGTCTGGGCCGCTGTAGAGAATCTCAGCGCTGAGAAGCGCTCCTCCAAAGGGAGACTTGAAAATCGCGCCAATTCCGGCTCCGATGCCAGCTGCGACCGCTAACCGCCGGTCTTTTACCGATAGCTTGAAGGCATCGCCGATGAACGAGCCAAAACCTGCGGCAATCAGGGCCATAGGCCCTTCCCGTCCAGCGCTGCCCCCTGTACCAATCGTAAAAGCCGACGCTATAGTCTTGATGAGCGGAATGCGACGCCTGATGACTCCTTGCTTATTGTGAAATGCGTTTATTGCAGCGTCGGTGCCGTGCCCTTCTGCCTCCGGGGCAAACGTGTAGATGAGCAGTCCAGCAACGAGGCCGCCGATTGCTGTTGAAACTGGAATCAGCCAAAAGTGGGGGCTAGGAATAGACAGAGGAGCAGGGGCTTCCCCAGCAGGATTGGGCGGATAAAAACCGGTTATCGGGCCGAGGATAGTGTCGGTGACTAGCTGGATCAAAAAATAAAATATCGCTGCACCAAATCCTGCGACGACTCCGATCAGCAGCCCAATAAACGCCCACTTGCCGAGATAGCTCCGATTGAGAAAGCGCCGGAGGCGAGGGACTGGTTTCTCGGTTGTCAAGGATAGGTGGCGTCGAGATCAAGTCTTCTCGCCCTAAGTTAAAATTGTATTTGTACTGATTGTGAAATTAGCAGCCAACTGTTCGAGCTCGACGATTTTTCTCGAGCCATCTTCCTTATCTTCGATAATGTCAGGACATCACCTTACCGCCCTAAAATGAGTATACCGGCGTAGCACAGTCCCCATGTCACTATATCCTTTGCTAGGAAATACACAGATCGGAGCTCTAGTCCGCATCAAAACACAACGACATAGTGTCCGATCCCGTAACTGAGGGACAAGTGTTAGTCTTTAGATGAGCAAAAAGAAGGCGGCCAGAATGCTCAACAAGAGTGCAAAGGCTGTGAAAGCGTAGAATACTGGTTTTATTTGGCGATTAAGATAGAGTCCAATAAAGAGAATTGAGAAGCCTAACACCGTCAGGGGGCTGTACAGGTTCACATTACTCAGGTCAGTAATACAGCGAGGAAAAGTAAACGGCGCGGAGCCTCGTGGAAGGCAAGTACTGTTGTAATCAAGCCTAGCAGATCCGGAATATATGAGAAAAATGAATGCCAATATCGCACCTAGCGCCATTATAACGAAAGAAATCGTAACGCGCCTCATTTCGCTCCCTTTAGGTTTCTATATCAGATGCGGCATAAAAGTTTCATAGATGCGACA
Organism: Nitrososphaerales archaeon; assembly: GCA_030036955.1. Classification (GTDB taxonomy): domain Archaea; phylum Thermoproteota; class Nitrososphaeria; order Nitrososphaerales; family CADDZS01; genus JASHOD01. The sequence continues at coordinate 2,805 of JASHSF010000099.1, read as the reverse complement.
ATTGCCGATCACCTCAAAATCTTATGGAATCTACTATACTAGGCGAATCTGACTTGAAGCATAACAAAGCGGTTTTTGCAATCATAATCGCTGTTGGAATGTTTCTTTTTGTAACGATTATATCTGTTTCAATGATTTGTTCTGCTGTTATTCCGAATTCTTGTGTAGGTATGGAGCTGGATAGAGTAACAGCCTACGGTTCTCCAATGTTCTATTTCTTTGGTTATGGTTTGTTCTACGTGCTCAATGGTGGAAATTATCTTGGCAATTTCCACCGTTCTACCACTACTATCCTAAAGGTGGATGTCTTGGATAGTACCCCAGATCCGACAATTGTAGATCTACACGTATCACTTTTCCAGTAGTACTGGAAAAGAAATTAGTAGAGTAAACTTTCACTGGTTTACTATGACGCTGAGTGTTCGAATTATACTAGTATGTTTCCGCGTTTCGCCACACGCGCGTTAAGCGCGAGAGGCACGCACAAAATAATCGCGCATTTTGATTTATTAGTTCCTTCGATTCTCATTTGATCACCTCGTCGAAAGAAGGCAATTCTGCTTGAAGCGAGACTTTCGCTCGAACGCTGGCAGCATAAGTAAAACGTTGCTTGTACTGATTACAATAGCTGTCATCGTTCTCGCATCAACCGCGACGGTTTACTTGATTCAAAGTTCGAAAACTAATACGGATGCATGCCCGAAGGTGACTCCGAATCCCTATATTTCGGAGTTTTGCGTTATCAATAATCTATCAGCTCCGAACGCCATTGCCGTTGACGCCAGGGGAAACGCGTGGTTCATAGCTCAAACTGAGGGCGACCTCGGCGAGCTTACTAATTCAACCATGCACTTGTATCACATTCCTCCAGCTGGAAAGGGCTCAAGCAGCTGGGGAATCGTAGTTGATAATTCGAGAAATCTTGTGTGGTTCACGGATTACTCGGACAATTCAATATGGAGCTTCAACGCGCTAAATGATCAATTCACTCAATACAATCTCACGACCTCGTCAGGTTCGTCGTTTGCTTTGCCTTATCAAATAGTTCTTGATTCAAAAGGGGATGTGTGGTTCACGGAAGCGTACATCAACAAAATTGGCGAGCTAACCACTGCTGGCCAACAATTCCAGTTTCCACTACCCACACATCTTGCCAGCATTCAATTTTCCGGCCCTTATGGTTTGGCCATGGAGAATAACGGAACGCTCTGGTTCACCGATCCAAATGCGGATTCAATAGGCTCCCTGTCGGTCTTTTCCGCCAGCGATTACACATTTCACGTGTACAACCTGACCAATGTTGCGTCTACGCCCGTGGGAATAGCAGTAGATTCACAAGGAAATATCTGGATAACACAGCACGGCCCGAGCTTAATTTCGGAGTTCGATCCGGAGACGCATACACTTAGGGCAATTACTACCTTTATTCCACCCGTCCTTGGCTACTCGCTGCCTTACTTTATTCACATTGATTCTCATGGAAATGTATGGTTCAACGAACACTATGGTAACATGATTGGCGAGTTTATACCATCAAACAGCTCTCTTATAGAGTACAACATACCTACAAAAATTTCGTCGGCAGGAAATATCTCGGGGGCAATCACGATGAACTTGAGCCCACAGGGAACTCCTTGGTTCACAGAGTGGTTTGCAGGTAAAATTGGAAGGGTAAATTTGCAAGTTCCTGTAAATATCGAACTGTCATTTCAAAACTCTTCTGCGAATACGGGAATGCCCCTGAATCTATCTCCGAATAGTAACTTAACACTCAGCCTGAATGCAATCTCCCCGACGGGCGAATCAGCAAATCTCACAGCTTTTCTATCCACCTATAATGATTCGGAACCTTTTCTGTATCCTTTAACAAATGATCTAAATGTGTCAGCCCCGGCATTTCTCTACAGCTTTTCGAAAACAACCGGAAACGGAAACTTCACTTCCGAGCTCACTATAGAGGATCAGCTTCTTGCGCCGGGCACGTATTACATTACGATAAGCGAAATTACAAGCAACATACATTTCTCGAAGGTAATACAAGTTCAAGTGACGTAAAGTGACCAGCAGCGAAGTGATGCTCGGATGCATTGCAAAACGCTTTATGAGGTAGCGAGTTGCACTTTTTAGAAACTTGTCTCTCGCGGATTCCACGACCGCACTTCAACAATCTATTGATAGCTCCTGCAAGGAAGCGAGTAAAGTTTCCGCTCGTCCGGTAATTTCAATCAAGCTCGAAAAAGGCGATTATGCTTTCCGTTCCCTCGAGATCCCAAAAAATTCTAGCGTAACTTTGTTTTCGAAAGACAGAGTGCGCCTGCTGTACCTCGGAAGGAGAAACCGACCGATGTTTGTGCTCGGAGAAAATTCCTCGCTGATACTCAAAGAGAAACTGGAGATTTATTACAACACCAACAATATTCGGGACGTGATGAAATTGATGATTAAGGCCCCTCAGAATAGTAACGTAGAAATTTCAAAAGACGTGAAGGTTGCTTTTTTCTCGCAAAAGGTGGATTAAAGTTTGAAATTCTATTTCTTTCTGTGAAAAAAGTCTGGTCGCTTCATCGGTCCTCTATAGTGCTTGTTACGCGGGCAGTGCGGGCCGCACTTTTGATTGTAGGGGTGGTTGTGCCCCTTGACCTCTTCCTTTTCTTCATGTTGCTTATTGTAGGATGACAATCCAGGTCGAACTCCGAAGTGAGATTTGCACGCTCAGCCGTAATATAATTTAGTTTCGATTCCTGCTCGTTTTCCGTGGCAACGGACGTTACGAAGCTCGACTTTTTCTCGGTAGGGCTGTGCCTA
>JASHSF010000098.1 GCA_030036955.1 Nitrososphaerales archaeon | reverse complement strand
TGCCTTGGAAAGCTTGAGGATTGCGAGTCCTCCCCTTGGGCTGGAACCTATCTCAATCGTACTGTCCTTTCTTGTCCTAGTAACAATATCCACGATGTACTTTTCGATCTCGCGTTCAATATGGACCTTCTCGACAGCCCCTTGCATCTCGATTACCTGTTCCTTTGTTGCAACTTGGTCGATCAAAACTTCATCGCTTTGCCGAGCGGAACGGCGATCCAGAATCTCAGCCTCTTCGACTTCGCTTGGATACCCCATTACAATCTTCATAATGAAACGATCAAGCTGAGCTTCAGGCAGGGGATAAGTTCCCTCGTACTCAATGGGATTTTGCGTCGCCAGCGTCAGGAAGGGAGACACTAATTTCATAGTGGCATTCTCAATCGTAACCTGCCTTTCCTGCATAGCTTCCAGAAGAGCAGATTGGGTCCTGGGAGGCGCACGGTTAATTTCGTCTGCGAGCAATATGTTGCAAAAAATCGGCCCTCTACGAAATTCAAAAGTCGAAGTATTCCTGTTAAGGATGTAGCTTCCGGTTATGTCAGCTGGTAGTAAATCAGATGTGAATTGGATTCTCTTGAAATCCGCCCCAATGCTAGCAGCAAATGATCTCGCTGTTAGAGTCTTGGCCAAGCCCGGATAATCCTCAAAGAGCACATGACCGTTTGCAAGAATCGCCAGCAGAATAGTTTCAAGTACATCCCTTTTTCCGACAATCGCTTTTCCCACCTCGTCAAGGATTTTCGCCGGGATGGATTGGAGTTTGGAGAGCGATCCCTCAGCCGGGGAGATCATGAAATTTGGAATGCTCCTAATTTTGCCAGTATTACGCCTAGTGCCTGGAGATATCGATCTTTAGAGATAGCCCGGCCAACAGTGTTGGAGGACTCGAGCAAGTCGCTCTGACGGACTCTATCCGGAGAGTAATCATAAACGATGCGCGCAAGGTTTTTTTGAAATTCTTCATCCTCGTAAAGGTTGTTACCGTAATCCCTCATTCGATTTGAGGAGAGATCGCCGAATCGCCTGTTTAGCACCGTAAGGACGATCCGGGCAACGATACGCCTTGAATACTCTGAACCCTCTGACGCATTTTTGACTGATGCTGCTATGGACATTATGGGCCGCTTGGGGTCTGCCGGTAGAAACGCTTCAAAGGAGGACTCGTCGGTGTGCACCGGCCTCCTTATCCAGTCAGTCGCGAACATCGAAGTTTCGCCAATCAGAAAGCCCATTACAATCACCCCTTCTATCACGATCAAAGCAAATACGAAGAAAACGACGATTTGATTGCGCGCACCGAAGAGAGAAATAATTACGAGCAGAATGCCTAAACCAGTTGCGGCCCACAAACTCCATCGTCTTGATTTCGGAATAGAAGGTGGTGACTGCATTCGCTTATTTCCAGCTCAAGTTCCTTTTAGGGAGTCGTTTCCCCTCAGAATCTCGCTCAAAGACTCAAGTGAGCGGATTGCATGATTCGCTTCTTCTGCGGTGATTTCCCGAGTACTGTACCTTGCAACCTCGAATAGTTCAGTGAGGTCGCGCAAGTACGGAGAATTCAATTGTAAAATCTTAGAAACGCTTGTTTCAAATTCACGGGCCGTGAGAGTTCTTCCGTCAATTCCCGTTTTGTGCTCAAGCATTTCCGAAATTGCCCGATAGCATTCGAGAACTGCCGCCTTGTATCCAATCCCTGATTTTATCCGGACCGCGGTTACCTCAAGTATCGAGGCTACCTCGGATCTGTTCGCAGCAAGATCTTCATTTTCGACCGTTTTGAATTTCGCGACTTGTCCCTGACGGAATCCCCTGAAAAGAAGGGCCAGGACAAACACCATGGATACAATAAGTGCGATCTCGCCCCCTGTTACAATTCCTCCGAGGGGTAGATTGATCTGCGGCACGAGATTTGGATAATTGACGGTTTGGGTGTAAGATACTCCCTGAGTGAACGTCAAACCATTAGAAATAATTGTGTTTGTAGTGTTCACCAAGATGTATTTTTGAGAAATCGCGTTTATGGCTCCAAAATGACCTCCCGGCACATTGCTGATGTGAGTTCCAGCGTAGAACGCTGTCATCGCGACCAAGGGGAATAAAGCAAGCGCTAGCAGTCCAGCGAAAATTCTCAATCCTTTCCGAGGATCCGTTTTCGAATACATTATATCCGGCTCGATTTTTTCGATCTCTTATTCCCAGCAGCGACCGAACTAGGCATCACTTCGCATTGAGCGTTTCGGTAGTCCCCGAAGCAACCTTTTGAGGCGATGAACCAGCCCAAGCCATTATAGTGGGAACGAAAGTCAAAACAAGAACGGCCATCCAGGGACTCGCGGCTCTCGGCACGAGTATCAAAGCGGCTGAAAAGACTTGAAAAATGATCGCGCCTCTTCGATTGGAGTACAGCGGCAGAGCAAGTGGCGTAAGCGTCGCGAAATAGTACTTGTAAACTCCCCTGCCGAAAAATGCTAGGAATAAAAGAAACGCAATCATCGCGTAGACAAACAAGTCGTTCCACTTGATTTGGTCTCCTCTCTTGACGTGAAAAAAGAGGTGCAGGATCAAAATTGCGTAGGCTGCAATTAGGACGTAATTGAGATACGAATAGGTCATCGCCACAAAGCTTTGCAAGTTCACGCTGATGGTTCCGAAAAAGTACGTGAGACGGATAGGATCCGAGAGGCTGGTTGAAAACGTAGGAGGGGTGTTCACGACATTCGATGGGTTACCTAGGATTGGAAAATTCAGTGACCAGAAGTAATTTTGCGCGCTAGTTAGATTCCAAGATCCAAGCGGATTCGAAGCGTTTGGCGCCCCAACGTACGTCGGTTCAATGTAGGGAGTTGAAATAAGAATTAGAGCGCCCACGTAGGCTAGGGCATAGTATAGCAGCTTCTTTGAAAATCCGGTAGCCTTCCAGATGAAAATAAGCACGATTGGGAAGAAAATTATGCTTATTTGCTTAAATCCGGTTGAAACGGCAAGTGAGAGGGAAGAAAATAACCATCTTCTCTTGAGCAAGAGATAGAGGCTGAGCATCAGGAAAAAGGTAAAGTAAGGAGGATTCAGCCACATCAAATCGTTATAGAATAGATTGATCGGATTGAGAGCCCAAACCATTGAAGCGGCAAAGGCGAGCTTAGCGTCCCCTGCAAAAACAAATTCCTTCGCGACCAAGTAGAACGGGATAACGGTCAGAATGTCGAAGAGGATGAGAGAAACAGCCGGAAACCAGACGAGGTTGACAAGATATGCGAAAGCTCCTAGAACATAGAGGAAGAGAGGCGGATAGTTGTAAACGATAGTCCCGAGATAGTATATGTTGTGCCCGTGAAGAAAAGGCTGCACAAGATCCAGCAAGTAAAGATCTCTGTAGTCGGTGTATGCTTCTACGTGCGGCCATTGATTTAAGCCGAACATTGGAGCGCTCGCCCCAGCGTCGAGAGAAGTTCTAGTAACAGTCAAACCCATCATTAGCGCGCCGACCATAAAGACCGCAACTTTGATGACGGTTGTAATGATCAGAGTGGAGCTGAGTCCAAATCTCTTGGGATATTTGCTCAAATTGGGTGATGTCACTTGATTTTTACTGTTCGGCGCACGGACGGCGTAAACTCGAGACGAAATGAAATTTTTTAAGAATAGTGTTTGGATTGGTATGTCGTCTGGGACTTGACCATAGACTTAGATTTGTGGATCTTTATCACTTTGCTGTCGGCATCGGTTTTGGGTGGGTACCTAGTTTCTCGAGTTCTTCCCGAGCCTTCGTCGGATTTTTGAAGGATTTGTTTTTTAGATTATGTAGCGTCATTTTTCAAGCAGCTGATCAGGGAAACTAATTGGCTCTATCCTACTCGCCTTATCTGCAGTTTAACAATAATCCTTTTGCTCTTGGCGAGTGGTTCCTCTTTTCAGTTGCCCTCGTGCTTGTTGTGACATTGGTTTACCTTCTCGTCCTTCATAGATCGCC
>JASHSF010000097.1 GCA_030036955.1 Nitrososphaerales archaeon | reverse complement strand
GTCTCATAATGGTCATACTCGGCGCATTAATCGGAATTTCCGGCGGTTACTTTGGTGGGAAGATCGACAAAGTAGCAAGCGCATTTACGGATTCCGTCTTGATGATTCCTGTCATTCCTTTGATATTGGTGATTATCGCCTTGTACGGTTCAAGCCTCGCAAACGTGATCTTGGTAATCGGTCTCGTCGGCTGGCCTTTTGTTGCTAGGATCTTGCGGGCGGAAACGCTCTCTCTTAGAAAGAGAGACTACATAGATGCGGCTCGGACGAGCGGCGTGGGAGATCTGAAGATCATACTCACGCACATTGTTCCGAACGAGATGCCCCAAATTCTAGTGAACCTCGCTCTCGGAATCTCGTTCGGCATTCTGGCAGAAGCAGCAATTGATTTTCTCGGTCTCGGCTCAATCCAGATTAGCTGGGGTTTCATCTTGTATATTGCACTTGACTACTGGCTGAGCGGCGCATGGTGGTTGACTTTCTTTCCGGGCGTCGCCATCTTTCTCGCTTCGCTGTCATTCTATTTGCTGAGCGAAGGGATTGCCGACATGATTCGTGAAGAGGCATTTTGAAGAATGAGCGCGCCGTTTCAGAATTTTGGCGATGGAAGCAACCATGCTGTAATCCAAGAATCAAACTCGGATGGAAAGCCGGACTCGCTACTTGAAATAAAGGATCTTTCAGTGAAATTCATGCTAGCCAAAAATGACGTCCTGCACGCGGTTGACAAAGTATCTTTCGTCATAAATCGAAATGAAGTAGTTGGAATCGTGGGAGAAAGCGGCTCGGGCAAGACACTAACCTCTCTTGCAATTCTGAAACTCACTCCGAGATTAGCTACAGTAGCTGGCAAAGTCACTTACTTTAAGCGAATATCAAGCGGAGAATTCAAAAGCGTTCCACTGGATCGGTTTCCTGAAAGATTTCTAAAACGTTACCGGGGATCTGAAATCGCTATGATATTCCAAGACCCCCTTTCATCGCTCAATCCCGTCCAGAAAGTAGGGGATCAAATTGTTGAGGCGATCAGACTCCACCGCCGGGTTAGCAAAAGGAAAGCATGGGCCCGCGCAGTCGAGTTGATGGGTCAGGTTGGCATTCAATCTCCCGAGACTCGAGCGCACGACTATCCGCATCAGCTGAGCGGCGGGATGAGGCAAAGGGTCATGATTGCAATGGCACTCTCGATGGAACCAAAGTTACTGATAGCCGACGAGCCGACGACACTCCTTGACGAAATTTCTCAAATGCAAATCATAGAAATGATGAAACAGCTTCGCACTCGTCTTTCTTCAATTCTCTACATAACCCATGACTTGGGGGTGGTTGCAGAGCTTTGCACAAAGGTAGTCGTCATGTACGCCGGAAGAATTATGGAGATTGGTGATGTCAACACCATTTTCAATAACCCTAGACACCCCTACACGAAACTTTTAATCGAATCTATCCCGAGAATTGACAAAGCGAAATCAAATCGACTTGCCAGTATTCCGGGAAACGTAACTCCACCGATCAATCCCAAGTCGCAGTGTCGCTTTGTAGATAGATGCCCTTACGCCATTCAAAAATGCCGCGAGTCGCTTCCGGAACTCGAACCAGCGGAGGAAGGAATGGATCACCTGACATCGTGCATCAGATGGAGAGAACTCGCATCGTAATCGGTAAGATTGTCATATGGAAGCAATGATCACCTTGGCTTCACGCCAGCTCGACGCGCAGAATAGTTTGCTAACTATTCAAGATCTCAAAAAGTACTTTCCTGCCAAGAAAAGTCACTTCGCAACTAGACGCGATAGAATTCGGAATTTTAGACGCATAGAACCTTCGCCGCCGAACGAAACCGTAAGCGATAATTCCTATTCGGGCGATCGGAAACGTCTTTATGTTAAGGCAGTCGACGGGGTGTCCTTTTCCATAAACAGATCTGAAATTTTCGCTCTGGTGGGAGAATCAGGTTGCGGCAAAACCACTATAGCTAGAATGATAGTGGGTCTTCTAAGGCCTACCTCGGGCAAGATCCTATTTCAAGGGAAAGAGATGAATCCACGCAACAGAAAATTGCTAAAACAGATGAGGAGAAACGTCCAAATTATTTTCCAGGATCCATACTCTTCTCTTGATCCTACGATGAGTATAGGCCGCAGCATTTCGGAGCCTCTCGCATCCTTCGGGTTCCCAAAGGGCGAGAGGAAAGCAAGGGTCCAGCAATTGCTGGTCGAGGTCGGTCTGAGAGCGGAAGACGCGGAAAAGCGACCAAGAGAATTTTCAGGTGGCCAGAGACAGAGGATCGCGGTAGCAAGAGCACTCGCGGTTAATCCTCAACTCATAATCGCCGACGAGCCAGTTTCAGCGCTAGACATTTCTGTCCGAGCTCAAATTCTTAACTTGCTACTTGATCTCAAGGATCGCAAGAACATTTCCTTTCTTTTAATCGCACATGATCTGAGCATGGTGCGTCACATTGCCGACAGGGTCGCAGTGATGCATCTCGGAAGAATTGTCGAATTATCAGACAACTCCGGCTTTTTCGAAACCACTCTGCACCCTTATTCCAATGCCCTCCTTTCCGCAGTTCCCATTCCTGACCCAGCGAAGAAAAGAGAAAGACTCGTGCTCAAGGGCGAGCTTCCCAATCCCATCAATCCTCCTTCAGGTTGCAGGTTTCATACCAGATGCGTGAAAAAATTCGACTCCTGCGATAAGATTGATCCCCAGCTATTGGAATATAATCCCGGTCACTATGTAGCTTGTCTCTTGTACAACCAATCGGGAAAGGAAACTCAATCCACGCTAAACACTGGGAATTTGGTTAGCTGAATTTGTACTCGTCACAAGTACCCTATTCCTGGGAGGTCCGGAAGAAGTATGTCGAGCTTCCATTTGACATCGAAGAGTATCATGCGCGAGTTAGAAACATCCAGAAGGTGATGGCAGAAAGAGGGGTTGACGCTCTAGTGATTTTTGGCACCTTTTCTGATCACAGCGACCTAGTTTACGTTTCAAACTTTCTTCCGACAACAAGAGCTGCAATCGTAGTTCGGAAGGAAAAAGACCCTGTACTAGTTACAGATGCAATTTTACACGGCGAGCCGATCAACTCATTTTCATATTTGACTTGGATTCATGATTTTATTCCCGTCCCAAGGAATCCGAGCATTTTCGCGGGCGCACTCAAAAATTTACTCGAAGAGGAAAGAGCAAGAAGAGTTGCCATTTCCGGTAGAGACGCGTTACCAATGTCAATTTGGCAAGAGCTCGAAGGACTTGCAGGTCGACTTGAATGGGTCGATTTTCAATTTGAAATGATCAAGATTAAGACGATACGAAGTGCCTCTGAAGTAAAATTGATGCGTAAACTGGGAAGGATGACAGCTCGCGCAATGCAACAAGCAGTAGAAAGTACAAAGGAGAACGCAGTGGAGTGCGAGATAGTCGCCTCGGCAAACAAAGTAATGTATGAACAGGGCGCGCATGACTTGTTCTTTCCTACGATCGTGAATTCCGGTCCTAAAGGTGGCCTCAAGCACAGCTACCCGACGAAGAGAAAGATTAGACGAGGGGATTTGGTCTACCTCGATATGGGCGCAATGATGTATGGATACGGCTGCGATATGTCAAGATCTGTAGTGGTCGGGGGAGCAAATCAAGATCAAAAGGCTGTTCTCGATATAATTCTGAATGCTTACAAGACGCTAAGGAATATGATGCGCCCGGGTGTATTGGATTCAAAGTTAGCTGAAAAGGGCAGAGAGCTTGAAAGAGAAGCTGAATTTCTAAAAACTAGTTATCCAGGTCGAATTTACCTCGGGCTCTCAGGTCACCACGCAGTAGGAACTGGCCACGCAGATCTCCCTACGACTGGCTTCCCTGACATCGCCCTCCAGCCAAATATGACATTTGCTTTCGAGCCAATGGCGCATATTCTCGACTTTGGAACGGCGGTGCTTGAGGATATGATCTTGATTACAAATGATGGAAGTGAATCAATGACAGAGTACGAACTGGTTCATTGGTGACAGCGACCTCTATCTCCTTGCCGCATTTTATAATTCGAAAGGGCACATTTTC
>JASHSF010000012.1 GCA_030036955.1 Nitrososphaerales archaeon | reverse complement strand
GTCGAAATTTGCGCTTTCGGCCCGGAATTCCCTCAGACTGCCGCAATATCAGTTACCAGAACCGGAAGCCTCACCGTTATTACCGGAAACTCACCCCATGGTCAGGGACACGAAACGCCCCTTGCCCAGCTCGTGGCCGACGAGCTCGGGATTCCTCTTGATTCCATTCGTGTTTCCTACGGAGACACGGCTCAGCTGCCTTGGGGAACATTCACGGCAGGAAGCCGCTCTGCGGCACTCGGCGGTTCGGCCGTGCTGATGTGTGCCCAGAAAATAAAGGCGAAGATGAGCGGGATTGCTGCGAAAAACTTAGGACTCAACGAAATGAGTGAGTTCCGCTTCGCAAACGGAGAAATCATCTCCAAAGAAGACCCGGAGAAAAAAACCGAATTCAATAAAGTGGCAAAACTAGCCTACCGTCCAGAGGATCTCCCTGAAGGCGTGGAACCTGTCTTGTTTGCATTTAGCGCCTATGCTCCGAAGAATTACACTTTCCCATTCGGGACGCATGTAGCAGTCGTAGAGATAGATCCATCGACGGGAATGACGAAACTGCTTGATTATACCTCGGTTGACGATTGCGCTAGGGTTTTGAACCCTATGATCGTGGAAGGCCAGATACACGGGGGGATTACGCAGGGATTAGGGCAGGCACTGCTTGAAGAGATAAAGTACGACAAAGAGGGTCAATTGTTGACTGCGAGCTTTCTGGACTATCAGATTCCTCTTGCGACTGACGTCCCCACTTACAAATCGTATCGAACAGAAACTCCGACCGATTCAAATCTGATCGGAGTGAAAGGAATAGGGGAGGCTGGAACCATTGCGGCGACGCCCGCTATCGCAAATGCGGTCGCTGACGCTCTGGCTCCAATGGGAATCGACGTTAAGGATATGCCTCTTAGCCCGAATTACATTGCAGCGCTAATGCGCAATCACAAGAAAAGTAAATAGCGCACTGGGCTAAGTAACGTTTGCGTACGCGCGGTGAAATACTTTGATGTGGCGCTGCAGCTGCGTTTCACCATTTACCGACGGGAGACTCTTCGGAAAGGTTCCACTGCAGTAGGGACACTTTTCCTGATCGCGCCCGCCTTCGGGAACGTGATCGTCTGGCAATGCTATTCAGCCTAGTCTAGAACGTAGCGTTGTAGTTAATCTTGTAGATCAGTATCGAGCCAAACAGTCCTTGGCTGGCACTCGATGTATCGCCGGGCAAGCTCGAGGATTCAAAAGCTAACTGGAAGGGCGCTGACGTGTTGCCTGCGGGATAATTCATGTTGTACTCTAGTAATTCATAGTACCCGTTCGAGATCCCTGATGCGTTTGTTGTCGAGCTGTACGTCGAAGAGTATCCCTGCGTAGGCCCGGACGTCGAACCGACTTGTTCATACTCCTCCGTATCAATGAACGGCATCAATCTTCCGAGAGTAGTATTGGCCCACATATACGGCGTCGGTGTAAAGTCGTCGGGCTCAAATAGAGCATTGTTCCCAGTTGTTTCGTTGAAGCAGGCTGGATTACAAAGTGTGTTCCCAATTCGGAGGAACCATTGCTTCTTCGATTCGTCTCCTCCCGGCGGCTCCGGATAGGGAGCCTGCACTGTTATGGAGTATATCGTCTGGGATTGCCCCGTCTCGGAATTTGTGGAAGTAGACCACTCGCCTGCTATGAAAATCAGTATGTACGTCGGTTCGTGCATATCCTTTAGCAGTTGTATGGACTCCTGCGGTGAAGACATCAGGACTCTGCCTATCATAGCAATCTGGGTTTCATTGATTGTCGCGTTATCGGCAAGAGTTGTGCGATTTCCATCTACAGCCACCCAATAACCATAATCCCACCAAGATACAAACGTGGAATTTGCAGGGGTCTGGCGTATGAATTGGAATGCTTGGAACCAATCGCAATACTGTCCACTCGAAGAGCAAGCTGGATAAAATGAAAGGGCGCCATTGGCAATGCTAACGGGAACATTCGCTGAGGCATAATAGCCAGCGTGGGTTAGGTCATATCCGCTCGTCGATTCTATAGGGTAGAACATTGGCAGGCAAAGGATGACGATCATGAAAACAACGAATGCAACTTTTATCTCGCTCCTTGCCTCGTAGATTCTCGATTTCTTTCTAGAAACCGATGCAGCGGTCGGTCGGAGAATGGATTCGCCCAGTTCGACGAGTCCTATTGCAGCGAGGATTCCAAACGCGAGAGTTGAGTAGACCATGAGCCTCGAAAAGGAAGAGGCGATGTAGACTCCGGAAAGACCCAAGAACAGAGCAAACACAGCTTCGATGTTCTTTCTGCGGAATGCAGCGTACGCTCCGAAGCAACCCAGCAGGATTAGGACAGCATACGCGGAGAAGAACTGGCTTCCCGTGGGGACTGCTTGCTCCGCGACTGATTGGATCAAGGGATTCGAAGAGCGATAAAACGAGTAAATTACCGTCAAATACCGACCGGAAACGCCAGCAATGTTGCCAAACGCGAGAAAGAGCAGACCGCCGAATATCAAGATGAGAAAAACCTTGAGCAAGTTTCGGTAGTAGATTGCAGGATCTCCGTATCTTCGCAGAAAGTACGCGAGGAGCGTAAACAAGTAGCTTCCAAACAGCGCGAGGCCGATAACGCCCGTTATTTCGCCAATGCCTGGACGTGGAGTCACTCCATCAACAATTAGAAATCCGGCCATGACTATGGCTCCGCCTATCGCGGTACGCTCAATGTCAATCGACTTTATGAAAGGAACAGCGAGGAAGATTAGGGCAAGAATGAGAATGTATTCATCTCCGCCTCCCCACGAGATATCGGCGTAGCCGAGGAGTAGCCCGGCAATCATTGCTCTCGCGATCAATCCCTTCGTGGAGACTTTGGCATTGTACATAGTCAGAAAGAAGTACGAAGCCGTGATAGAAAGGAACAGGGACAGAGGCTCTGACTTGAACCAGCCTAGATTTCCTCTTTCAAGGATGGGTGGGGAGACAGAGAAAACGAGAGCCGCGAAAATTCCACCCGCGCTATTTGTAATTTTCTTGACCAAGAAAAATAAAGGAACTATTGTTAGAGAGCCAAATAGAACCGGGAAGAAAACCAGAAAGTCGTAGTAAGTTACCGGTACTCTCAGAACTCCGTTTATGAAAAGGTAGAGAAACGCACCGGTCAGTTGCAGGCCGACCTGGCTTGAGCTTGCAACCTGCCTGCCGTAAGGCCACCAGAACTGATTGGTCCACCAGTTAAAGTAACCCTGCTGGGTGTGGCAATTGGAAAGAGGGTTAGCGGCTCCTGCCGAAGGAGGGCAATTCGCCGGATTATTGAACAGCGCGTAATACAGTCCGTGTTGCTGGGCTAGAGTTACGACGTGGAGCGAAGCATAATAGTCAAAGTAAGGGTCGAATTCGTTGAGATACCACCCGTAGAGTGAAGGGTAAACTCTCATGAATAATGCAATGACGAAAGTCATTGACATTGCAAGAAGCACTATTGCACTCCGCCGGGACATTACCGGCCGGAATAGTATCGTCCGGAGATTGCTTAGCTTCTCGCGAAAAGTCATGAGCAAAGGTTTGGCTCTCAGTTATTCGCAAATAAGCTTTCTGTCTTGCGGAAAAGGGCGCTATTGCTCTGCTTGTTTCAGCTCTTGTACATATTTTCTATAATCATTCGCGCTAAGCAATTGCGCAATTTCTCCGTTGTAATCCGACGCGGTTATCTCAAGCATCCAACCGTCGTCGTAAGGAGAAGAGCTAACAATCTCAGGCTCTCTTGTCAGTCGATCATTTGATTTCAGAACTTTGCCTGAAATGGGCATGTACATGTCGGACACCGTTTTGACGGACTCCACTTGACCGAACACATCTTTCATGCGAAACGATTCATCCTGCCTTGGCAATGTAACGTATACTATGTCGTGGAGCATTTTTGCAGCATAATCCGTTATTCCAATTACAATTGTTCCATCCGCTTTCTTCTCAAGCCATTCGTGATCCTTTGTGTAATAGTAACCATCGG
>JASHSF010000096.1 GCA_030036955.1 Nitrososphaerales archaeon | reverse complement strand
ACTTTTATCTCGCTGAGTCAGTTAGTCAGCCAGGATGCCTTACTGCACGGCCTGCGGAAATTCTATTTCTCCGGACCAAGCATTCTGTCCAAGATGCGGAATGAGAATCTCTTCCAGCGGGCAGACGATTTTTCCGCAGTCCGACTACGCAGCTGGAATCGATCCCGACGCCTCAACGGCTCGCACTCTCACATTGATTGCACTGATAGTTCAGGCTGTCTTTTTTCTGCTCGGCCTTGGGATTGTCTTTTTCTTCTTTCTTGCATTGGGAGTAGCCGGACCTGCTGGTTTCGGAGCCGCCAGCATTCTCGGGGCGTTCCTAGGAGTCAGTTTCTTGATTTCTATTCTCTGGATTGTCCTCGACTATGTTTTCGTTTACAGGAATCTTGCTTCAAGGGTGAACATCGCCAACGCAAGGACGCCTTCTATCCTACTGGGCATCGTGCAGCTTGTTTTCGGGGGCGTAATCCCGGGAATATTGCTGATAATCGCGTACATCAAGATCTGCGATTCAATGAATAATCGCGGCCCGTTATATTGAAAAGCAATTAGATTTGTCAATACAATTGATATGACCTCGATAGATCCAATCTGCAAAATGAAAGTGGAAGAGAAGACCGCCCGCTTTACATCCTCCCAAGGAGGCAAGACCTACTATTTTTGCTCGAACCAGTGCAAGACAAAGTTTGACTCTGATCCGAAAAAGTATTCTGCAAACTGACCCCCTGAATTATCACTAGAGCTGGATTGCAGGTTGTCTGTGGAAACCTCAACCAGAGACGTCGAATTGCCTTCAGATCTTGTGAGCCGGATCGAAAAACTGATGCGAGCCAAATACGAAAAGCGGCCCTCCAAGGTAAGCACTGGGGCATTCATTGCAGAATTGATTCGCTCGAGCTTGGAAAAGGAGCAGGCGAAAGAAATGTATCCCCAAGCTCTCGAAGAGTACAGCGTTGACAGCCAACGGGTTTACATCAAGGATAGTCAGAGAGATGTTGTGGCGGAGCTATATTTCAAAGATGGGTCTGATCTCTACTGCAACTACGATTCGTCGAAGAACTGCGTTCACGTAGGGTTTGCTATGTCCATTCCTGCCGTACAGCAGCTTCAATACGAGCGAAAGAAAGGAAACTGATGCTCGTATGAGAATTGTTCCTCTCTTCATCGGAGAGGCCAAGCCGTGTGTAAACAGTTGAAATAGATCCGTTTTTCATACTCTCGTCGAAAGCAAAATTATGCCAAAGGGCAAGACTGCCAGAAAGGCTGCAAAGCGAAAAGTGGGAAAAAAACTTCCATCGAGAAGCAAGGCAAAAAAATCCAAAAGCAATTCCAGGTCTCGAAGCCAAAAGTTAAAACCGGTTCCGGATGAGTTCGGGACAGTTACCCCGTACTTGGTCGTAAAAGGTGGCCAGGAGGCGCTCGAATTTTACAAGAAGGCTTTCGGGGCTACCGAACTGCAAAGGCAAACGGCTCCTGATGGAAAGCTGATTCACGGCAGAATCAAGATAGGGGATTCAATCGTCATGCTGGCAGACGAATTTGAAGGCGGTGGCGCGAGTGCGCCCACGACTGTTGGGACTACGAGCGTAACGCTACACATCTACGCCGATGACGTTGACAATCTCTGGGAGCGTGCTCTTGCTGCAGGAGCGAGGATCGCCATGCCCCTCGAGAATCAATTCTGGGGCGAACGGTACGGGCAGCTGGTGGATCCCTTCGGACACAGGTGGTCGATTTCGATGCAAATTCTTATGGATCCGGAAGAAATGGAAATTAAGAGGAAAGCTGCCATGGAAATGTTCTCCCGCGGCGAACACGCTGGCAAAATGACGGAGGTTGCTCCAGAACAAGGGGAGCAAGCTGCTGGCGTCGGCTAGGCTGCTCGCGATAAGGTAGTAGTCCTTCGTTGACTCCGAGAGAAAAGGAGCTTCTTCGCGGGATGTGCAACTGCTACAGAGCCTGCGGAGCTGATTTTGAGGGAACGGTTTCAATGGTCGGTGGAGCAAGGGGCCTTACGAGCGAAGAGGTGAAAGAAATCCTATCCCGGATCAAGGAAGAACATGGAACTGAAGCAGAGTATCTCGAGATGAAGAAAAATCTCCCGAGCAATTTTCCACTCTAAAAGGTCTTAACTACACGTTGACGAAGTGCTCGGCGTGCAGCTCAAAGTTTCCAAGGGGTGACTACGCTCCACTCGCCACGCACTATTACATCCAAAGCGAACAGAGCGATCCCGCTCATGTCATGTGGCTGAACAGGTTCGTTACCAACCAAAAAATGAGCCAGCAGGATCTTGAACGGGCATTGCACCGCCTGTTCGATCTTAAAGATAAACCGGTTTCTGACTGGATGAGGAAGAAATTTGTTGAGAGATTCTTCGGCGTAAGACCCCATCCATTCGTTCTCGCACTACAACATCCTAGCAAGCGTACCCTGCTCGGATACGTCATCGAGCACCAGCATTTTCTCCGGCAGTGGGTTAGATCCTGTTCGTACATCATGGCAAAAACAGACAAGACTGATGCCACACTCTACGAGCTCGACAACATCAACACCGAGTTCGGTGGGTTCGGTCCGGATAAACTTTCGCACTACGAACTTTTGCTTCGTATGGGTGAGAGCTTGGGAATGGATAGGCAAGAAATACTTTCGACTACACCGTTGCCTGACACGGAGAAAGCGATTGACGGTTGGGACGACATCGCGAAAAAGTCGCACTGGGTTGAAACCATGGCCGCGATGCACGGACTAGAACTCATTGCAGATCGAACTCTTGTAGATTCGGGAGCCACTTTGCACTACTTCGAACCTTCGATCCTTGATAAGAGCAACAATGAGGTCACGGAGGCTACAAAGAATTTCTTGCGGGAAGGGTACGAGGCTGACGCCGGACATTCAAAGGAAGCTCTTGATCTTGTCGACAAGTATTCGGCGGAATATTCGTTAGCGGAAGACGTTCAGGCAACATTCCTAAGCTCAATTGATCTCTTTTACAGCTACTTGATGGCGCGCCTTGCTCGCGGGGAAAAATTGGATCTTGAAGACTAATTTCCAGGGTTGCGCCGTTTGCGGTTCGACATGGGGAAATTATTGGGGCGAAATCGAGGGCGAGAGAATGTTCTTCTGCTGTAAGATCTGTCACCTTGAGCTGCACAATTTGGTCCTGAAGATAAAGCAAAGTACCGGCTGGGAGAAAATCGATGAACTGAATATTGAGGGCAGCTACGCGGGAAGGAACTGCCTTGCAAGGGCCGGAGAAAAATCAGCTAGCTTTCTCGTGACCTTTGATTCACTTGGCGAGGTTCAGACTTTCAACAAGCTTCCAAAGTAGCTTCGTTTATGAGTTATCAGTCGGGGATTGGGAGAAGTCTGGAGATTTACGACTTGCGTGAAAATAAGCAAATTTGCGCTTTGATAAGGAAACCAAGACAAACTTTACTCAATATCCTTTGCATTCCGAATTTCATCTGGGAGAGTTTTCATGATGCAGGCAAAAAAATCCACTGTATAGCGAAGTCTTTTCACGCATTGATTGTAGATCGTCGCAGGAATAGATGAAGAGACCTATTGTCCCATCAATCCCAACTTGATGAACACCCCATCATACGATTCAGGTCGGCTAAGCACCACCCAATTCGGAGTTGCCTGTAACTAGCTTCTCAAATTCTCTAAGAGATTCAGGAGTACCAATTTCGTAAAATCTACTTTTGGTTTCAAAGGCGACGAGTTCCCTTTGCTCGATTAATCTGCCGTAGAATTCCTCCTCGCCGAGAGTCGTGCCAGCGGTTATGTCGCCGAGCGCAGTTCTTTTGAGGAACGACACTCCGTAATTAATCCAGTCCATTCCTTCTGACTGGGTGCGCTTGTCGTACTTTACCACGTAACCGTCTCTTACGACGACGTCAGATCTTCCAAATCGATTGCGGTTTTCATACACAACCATCATGCCAAGTTTTCCGGTGGAAGCAAAGTGCGACATTGCGCGCTTGTAATCCAGAGATAGGTACGCATCTCCATACGTCACGAAAAAAGCTTCCTCGAGAAGCGGCTTCGCTTTTACCAGGGCGCCGGATGGTCCAAGAAGCTTATCGCCCTCGAAGCTGTACCTTATCTTGAGTTCAAATTTGCTTCCGTCGCCAAAGTAATCGACGATGCTTTGTGCCAGGTACCCCACGCAAAGAATAAAGTCGTCAGCTCCGCTTCTGGCGAGCAGCATGATTTCGTATTCCAGGAAGGGCTTGCCATGAATTCTCACCATTGGTTTCGGGAGATCGTTTGTGTAGGGGCGGAGCCTAGTTCCGAGTCCCCCTGCCAAGATTACCGCTTGCAATTTCTAGATTCTCAGAACGATGTTCATCGAGATCAAAATCGCTATTCGTTGTATACTACCTTGCTGCCTTCGAAAGCGAACCTTACCCTGTATTCGGCGAGTCCTTCCTTAGCGAGTGCACTGCGCAGACGGTGCCTGCCGTTGCTACAATAAAGCAGAAGAAATCCCCCTCCCCCTGCCCCAATTATCTTTCCTCCTGCAGCTCCATTTTCCCGAGCTACCTCGTACCACCTGTCGATTTCGTTCGAGCTCATGTTATCAGTAACGCCGCGCTTCACCACCCAGTGCTCGTGCATGAGCTCGCCGAAGCGCTCTAAATTTCCTTCTTCGAGGGCTTTCTTGCTTTCCATGCCGATTCTCTTTATTTCATGCATTTTTTCGGCAGACGAGCTGTCAGGTGACTTTATCTGATCCTGCTGCTTGCTCAGAACTTCGCGAGAGTTTCTCGTAATTCTCGTGTAAAACAAGAGCAGACTGTTTTGTAGCTCTGCAACAGTATTCTCCGAAAGTTTAAGCTCCTCGGAGCTTATCTCCCCGCTGGTTTGGATTGTATACGCCCTCAACCCTCCGAGGCTCGCGACGTACTCATCCTGCTTGCCGGAGGGCTCCTTCAGCTTGTTGATGGCAATGTCGCAAGCTTCGGCGGCTATTTCCTCCGGAGTCTTGAACTGCCGAAGAAACGTGTAAAGGGCAGTGAGCAGTCCAACTGTGAAGCTACCGGATGAGCCAAGGCCGGTGGAGGCTGGAACGTCGGCGAAAGAAATTATTTCAACTCCTTCGCGAATTCCAACTTTTTTCAACGCCTCCCTTACGAGCGGATGCCTCACCGATTGAGCGTCGTCGACAATTTCAGTTTGGGAATAGCTGATTCTGAATCCGCGCTCGAAACGCTTGTGTGCTGCAATGTACATGTACTTGTCAATTGCGGCGGAGATGAAAAAACCGCCAAACCGCGAATAGTAAGAGGGCAGATCCGTTCCTCCGCCTCCGAGCGGCAATCTGAAGGGAGTCCGGGAAATGATCAATGGCTGTTTAGCCTGATTAGCCGGACGTTTGAATAGGTTTTCTGTTTCGCAAGTAAATCAATTCACTTTGAGGATGAATCTTTACTCTGAATCTCTCTCTGAAATTCTTAATTGAGCGAGGTAACGCGTATATTCGCTTCTCGCCTATAGGTTTGATCCCAAAAAGATCGAAATTTTCATGAAAAGAAACTCAAAGGACTACAATTGCCTATCGGTATCCATCTGCGGCAGCTACAATAAACATCTCGATCAAATCGGAGATAACATCGAGCAAGCTAAAAAACTCGGGATTAAGGCGATCATCCCGAAATATGCGGAAAGGGTCCGCTCGACGAATGGTTTCTGCATTCTGCGCGGAGAAAAGGGCGAACCACGCGAGCTTCAAGATAACAATTTTGAAGCGATTGCGATGAGCGACTTTATGCTAGTCGTGAACCCAAGCGGCTACATAGGGCCCAGCACTTCTCTTGAGATCGGCTACGCCGTTGCGAAGTGCGTTCCTGTTTACTGCACCGAAAAGCCGAGAGAGTACATCTTCAGACTGTACACGAGCTGGGGAAAATCTCTTGAAGAAATCAAAGAGGTGCTCGGAGATTCTCGCACTCTAGTTGCGCCACAGGTTCGAAGCATCAGAGCAAGAAAGGTTTGATCTCACGAGATCCATAGATCTTTTCGAGATTCTGCCTAAGCTTTGCCACGTCAAGAGAGAAGTAACGATCCTCCTTCCAGCTGTTGAGCCTCGCGAGCGTTCTAGGAATCATATTCAAGCATACTTCATTTTCACCCTTTTGAAAATGTACAAGAGCTGACGCTGCCAAAATCAAGCCCTGCTGGACATCTTTTTCGGGACCCTTAGGCTGCTTACGCCAAGCTTGCTCCATGGTCTCGTGGCACTCCCAGTACCTTTGCTCGTCGAACAATTTTATCGAGGCATCGAGTGTTGAGATCTTATCTAGGGGTTTTTCATCAACGGAAAGATTCCTCTCGCTCACTTCCTTTCCGAATCCAGGCGCTAGCGCACTGACACATCTGTTCTTTGCATCTTCGTCTTTTGAATAAAGATCAAACTCCAAGGCTCTGCTGCTCACGCGCAGATTCTTAACGACGCA
>JASHSF010000095.1 GCA_030036955.1 Nitrososphaerales archaeon | reverse complement strand
TGGGCGACGCCCTACTACCTGGGTGGAATTGCCGCCATTCTGATTTTTTCTGTTTACTTGCCGATACTTCCCTCGGGTGGCATGTCCTCACCACTACTACGGATACCTTCCTTCACAGGCATCTACATCATCGACGCGTTCATTTCCGCGGATTTTGCCGCTTTTGTTTCGGGATTGCAGCATCTGATCCTCCCCGCGATGGTGCTTGCGATACTCGACTTTGGTATCATCTCGCGAGTCACGCGTTCATCCGTGCTGGACGTGAGATGGTCGACGCACGTAAAGTCCGCACGTGCACGAGGCTTGCAGGATTCTGAAGCCAACAGACGGCACATACTCCGTAATGGACTCATCGACGCCACGACCGTAAGCGCAGTCATGTTCGGCTGGATGTTGTCCGGCACGGTTATTGTGGAGCAGATATTCAGTTGGCCCGGCATTGGCGCATTTGCGTACAGTTCAATCTTAAGCTACGACTATCCGGTTCTCGTTCCAATTGTCATCTTCTTCACGTTCGGTGTCATCATTGCTAACTTCGCGGCAGATGTGATTTATTCGCTTCTTGATCCTCGCATAACTCTAGGCAACGCGGCGACACAAGGATGACTGAGCAAGCAGAGACTACGGGACCAGACGGAAAAGCCGATTCCGCTGAGGACTCGCGCGGCCGCGCTGTGATTAAAATCCTAAAGCTCGGGTTGTCGAACTTTAGAAAATACGCATTTTCTAATTGGCTCTCTAGCTTCGGCACGGTGCTCGTCATTGGTTTTTTGATCCTGGCAGTAGCCTACCCACTCACAAGTGGTGCGCTTGCGCCATATAGTGCATACGCCCAGAATTTACTAAACAGCAACGCGCCTCCCAGCATCACGCACTTCTTTGGAACCGATGGCTTGGGCCGAGATATCTTCTCTAGAGTGCTTGCAGCAATTCCAATCGACATCGGAATTCCACTATTCATCGTATTCCTTTCTGCAATCATCGGAATCGTGTTCGGAATGATCGCGGGCTACGTGGGAGGGTACGTCGACGAGGCCATCATGCGCGTGTGCGATCTGTTTCTCGCTTTTCCTGTGATCATTATGGCGCTTGTAGTTGCGGCGACGCTCGGGCCCAGTCTCATAAATGCTTCCCTCTCGCTTACGTTCGTATGGTGGCCGCCATACGTTCGTCTGGTGCGCGGCGGAGTGCTCGCTCTAAAGGCCGAGGACTACATTTCGACCTCGAAGGCGCTCAACTCGTCGTTCTTCTATATAATGAGAAAGGGACTCTTTCCCAATATTCTTCCTGCTATATTGGTGTACGCCTCACTCGACGTCGGCACAGCGCTTCTTTCCGTTTCAAGTCTTGGCTTCCTTGGTGTCGGCATACCACCAAATCAGCCGGAGCTCGGCGCGATGGTCGGCACCGTCATGCAAAACGCCGCGCTGTACATTTATCCATGGCAGGCGATTCTCCCATCCATTGTAGTGCTCCTGATTGTGCTCGGTTTCAGCCTGTTCGGCGACGGTATCAGGGAGGCTAGCGATGTCAGAGTGCGACCCCACGTTCTGTTGAGGAATCGTCTCATCGGGGGTGGTCTGCCAAAGGAGGAGCTTGCACCCATCGCGGTGCCTCCGCCTAAACAGACTCCTTCAAGCTGAACGTCTAGGTTCTCTGCATAGAATCGTGGTAAAGAAAGCACGCCACATCGTGGCCGCGCTCGACTTCTGCAAGCTCGGGCTCATCTACGCACTTATCAAAAACTTTGGGGCAGACGTTCCGGTAAATGCAGCCTTCGGAGGCGGGACTATGCTCCACGAGAGCTCGCGTCGCTGCGTTCGAATCTAAGGACTGTGTCGCAACGAGCTGCGGAATATTTGAAAGCAATTCCTCTGAATATGGGTGCTTTGGAGCCATCAAGACCTCCCGTGCAGCCGCGGTTTCAACGAGCTTTCCGTAAAAGAGAACCCCGACTCGTGAGCTCATATAGCGAACAACGTTGATGTCGTGAGTAATAAAAAGGATCGAAAGATCGAGCTCCGCCTTCAGCTTACGGAGAGTGTTCAAAACCTGTGCTTGAATCGTCATGTCTAGAGAGCTCGTCGGCTCGTCTAAGATCAACAATTTCTTGGGGACGACGAGCGCGCGAGCCAGACTCACTCGTTGTTTTTCACCACCGCTCAATTCGCGGGGGTGCATTTCAAGCGAACTGCGTCTCAGGCCAACGCGTTCAAGAGAATCCAAAACCGCTGAATCATACATTCTTTTCTTGACACTTTTCGATGCAACGAGCGCCTCAGTTACAATATCTCTTACCGTTAATCGTGGATTGAGAGAACCAACAGGATCTTGGAAAACTATTCCCACATTCTGCCGTAGGTAAAACACGTCTTCCTTCTTCCGGTAGTTAATTTCTCTTCCTAGAATTCTTACTCGTCCTGAACTTGGCTTGTACAAGCCAACCAACACCCTGGCGATTGTTGATTTACCAGAGCCGGTCTCCCCTACGAGTCCAAAGGTTTCCCCCTTCTTAATCGAAAAGGAAACACCGTTGACTGCCCTGTTCCAAGACGCACCTCTGAAGAAACCAGATTTGTGTCCTCTTGCCCTAAATCGTACAACGAGATCCTCGATCTCTACAATGTTAGAAGAAGCGTCAACGTTCAATGCCAATTAGATTCACTTCTTGGCCGTCGAAGGATACTTCCAACAAGCAACCATCCTTCCTTCAAAGTTTACAAGATCGGGTTCATCCGTTCTGCACGTGTCCATTACGTAAATGCACCTCGGATTAAATTTGCAACCTTGCGGTAAGTGTTTTAGATCTGGAGGTTCTCCACCGGGAACCGGAAGGGGCGGCGAATCTTCGAACCCACTCGGGAGGGCCGCAAGTAAACTCTCTGAATACGGATGAAATGGCTTATCGAGAATTTCTCGACTCGTTCCTATTTCAACAATACGACCGGCGTACATGACGTAGATTCGGTCACATATTTTCGAGGCCACTGTCAAGTCGTGCGTAATTAGCACGATAGAGAGTCCGTATTCACGATTCAGCTGTTTCACTATGCTTAAGATTCTGTTTTGCACGTAAGCGTCAAGTCCCGTAGTGGGCTCATCGAGGAACAAAAGCCTCGGAGATTGGACGGTCGACATTGCGATCGACACGCGCTGGCGCATTCCACCCGACAGCTCATGCGGATATTTTTTCAACACCATGTCTGGTTTGTCGAGGCACAGCTCCCTCAGTATCCGAAGCATTTCAGACTTGTCCGTTTCCTTATCCGTATGCAGGCTGTTTTTCTTGTTTCGAGTGCCTATCGATTCTCCCAGTTGGGACTCCACTTTGTAAACGGGGTTGAGTGCGATAAGCGACTCTTGGAATACCATGTTCATGCCCGTGCCTCGAACCTGCCATAGCTCGTCATCTGAAATCTTTGAGATATCCTTTCCGTCGAAAATGATCTCCCCTTGTAGAATTTCAGCCGGTGGCGAGTCGAGCAGCCTCAGACTTGCAAGACCGAGAGTAGTTTTTCCGGAACCGCTTTCGCCAACCAGTCCGACAATTTCGCCTTTTTTTACGTCAAACGAAATATCATTTAGAACGTGCACCCTGCCGTCGATTGAAACAAAATCAACACTCAGGTGGCGAACCTTTAGAAGCGAATCTCCTGACAGATCGCCTACGTTCCCCAGCTGGGATTGCTCCACGATTTGATCTTGCTCAGTCGTCAAAAGTTCTGAGTCTTATCCTTATACTTCTCTTTTCCAGCTCTTTGAAGAACTGCTCGGGTTCAAAAATCTGCTCTGCAGGAAGTACACCGAGTTGATGAACTTTTGTCGCGGCGATTGTTTGGGCTGCTATTGAACCGGGTATCCCAACGTTGTACTGGCTGCAACTGACCTTCCAAGGTTTGTATGCAGGAAAATAGGCATCAACGACAACTTTTTTCTTCTTGCCCTGGGTTCGGCCTTTTACTATCACTCTGGTAATCTCAAAATCGTTTGGAGTAGAATCCTCCGGAGCTCGAAGCATGCCCTTGGACGCGATTAATCGAAGTAAGAATTTTCTCGGAGAAATCATTGCACTTTCGAACTGAACGGGCTCGGCGGAAGTAAGTCCTAGATCGGCTAAGAACTTTATCTTCCATAGATCTGTGCCACCTTCCTTCCAGACTACTCTCTTCAGGCCGTAGTTTTTGAAAGATCGCGGAATAGTCGCGACTTCGGAGTGGAGGGCTAGATAGACCTCTGTTTCTCCAACAGGAACTGGGAAACGAACTCTTTGTGGCTCACTAAGAGCTTTATGACGGACGTACTTTCCATTTTCATATACGATAGCATCTTTTGAGGACTCGTCGAAGAAGGTGAGGGGTGACCATGTAAATGAAATAGGGGACACTGTCTTTGAAAGGTCTCGCCAACCATCAAAGATTTCGACCGAGTCGGCATGGTCAAAACCTCGAAGAGCTTGCCTCACCATTAGATTCGTGATTCCCGGCTGAGCTCCCATCCCTGCAACACCAAGTATTCCCGCAGCCTTGAATTTTCGATTGAACTCTTTGATTTGGACTAAAGTAGTGTGAAAGAGACCACCAAAATCGAGATAGTTTGTCCGGGCTTTCAGCGCGGCCGCCATCACGCGAAGGTTGTGATAGTACTGGACAGCGTTAATAACAACGTCATATCCTCTAAGGAGCTCAGAAGTCTCGCTTACTCTTGTGACATCGATTTTCCGAAATTCAATGTTAATTTCATTTCCATTTATCTTCCTTTTCAACGCAAGTAGTGTCTCCGAGTCATAATCGCCGACCAGAATTTGTTCTACCGACTTGCTTCGAATGAGATCGCGCACCGCACACTGACCCGTCAGCCCCGCTCCGCCCAGAACCGCGATTTTCAAAGAGTATCACCTTTTCCTCGGACAAAGCTCGAATTTTTCCAAATCTGAACTTTCACGGATTTTGACGTTTTTCGATATCCCCATTCTTCGGTAATAAATCCTTCAAAGTTCAAAGAATTGAACTCATTCAAAAGATCTCCCGGATCCCGGAGACAAAATTGAAAGTGCGGAATGCTTAATAGCTCGATCGCGGAGATCAAAATTAACTAATCGAATTGGTGGAACATCGAGTAAGGAAAACCGACCTCCCGCATTCGGAGGCCAGAGATTTAATTCACTTCGCTCCTGCTGAACAAGCCAAAAAAGTTCCTAGGATAGCGTTTGGTCTTGTCCCTCTACCAACACCGTACAGCGAGTCAGACCCCGATCACAGAATTTTGAACGCAGTAGCAAGGGGTTTACTTTTTGAAAGGATGAAAGAACCAGCGGCAGAATTCCAACTGAGTAAGGTGGAATTTAACAGAACGTTGCGATCGCTCAAAAACGACGGCCTAATTTACGTCGGGATGGATGGAAAGTACCGTCTAACTTTTGGCACAGCAAACTTTCCGAATTTGATCGCTCGGGAAGACGGCATCTGAGCTCGTGCGTAAATCCAGACTCCTCGCCTGCTCAACTTCAAACCGCTGTTGTTGAAGACTATTTCCGTAAACCTACCTCGTACTAAACGACACGAGGTCTCATCTTTCGAAAGTTGCACTCGCTCCGCTCTACCTTGGCCATAAATAATTTTCTGCAGAAGGGATAGCGAGTAAAAATGTTCCTCCAAATATAGGCGTACCGTCTATGCGCGTAAGAGGCCGGTAAGGCTTCAATTACTTTTACGTATATAAACGGTAAAAAGCGTATTTTAACTACGTTATTCTACGTAAAGCAAGCATTTTATATTAACCGGAGGGAGTTAGCTAGTCGAAACATAATGGTTTGGAGTGATATAGTATTTGCCACCAACCCCCGAAAGCCCCGCCCTTGACGAGGAAATGCCCTTCATTGCAGAGGTGATCAAGGGGGGAAGACTAACTATTCCTGAAGAAATCAGGAAACTAATGCGAATCAACGAAGGAAATTATGTTCTGATTAAGCTAAAAGTAGTATCTAG
>JASHSF010000094.1 GCA_030036955.1 Nitrososphaerales archaeon | reverse complement strand
ATGTGATTGCAAAATCGACCCAAGGCGCGGATAAACGTCGCACAGGATGACACTGCCCTTTTGGACATTGGTGAACCACCGTTTAACATTCGAATCTTCGAGAAGGTTCGAGTACTCTTTCTTTCGATAAGTCTTGAAGGACGGTTCGGGCAATGAAAATAATCGAAGATAATCAGGGCTTCCGTTGATAATAAGCATTTGAACCCTGTAAGGGTGTGGAGGGGATGGGATTCGAACCCATGAACCCCTAAAGGAGCGGATCTCGCGTCAGGCGTTGTCTTGGATCTTGAGTTTCGGCCCACCCGAAGAGTGACCGCCGCGTTTGACCAGGCTTGGCGCGAGCTAGTGAAACTTGTTTCGCTACCCCTCCGTTAGTCCTTGAATAATCGAAAGCGGTCGTCTAATAAACTGTCTCCGCAGAGTCAGGTGAATTTAGCATCAAGCTTTAGAATTCTTGCCGAACTCAATGGATGTACCCGTTACATCCTTTCCCTCAAGCACTGCGGAAATTAATTTTTCATCGCAGTGGATTATCAAGGTCGGTATTCGGGATCGAGAGATTATTCCCAGAGCGACATTGTCCATCAGGTCGTAACTTCCAGCTGCCATTGATCCTTCGCTCAGAATTTCAGAAAGCTCTTTCGGCGAGACAGATTTCAGTAATTTCGAATCTTTGAATTTGTTCGGATCTTTATCATACACACCGGAAACATCGGTCGCATTGACGAATGTCGCGCCTATCTTCTCGGCGATAAGCGCTCCTACGGCGTTGGTGCTTTGGCCCGGATGCAACCCCCCGCAAACAACGATTCTTTTTTGCTTGCCCTTTGAGCTTAGATTTGCGAGATCCATCAGCTCGTCCAGACTCTCGGGCACTGCAGGATAGGAATTTCCACGAAGCGCTGTAATCAAAACCTGAGCATTCAGGCGAGTGATCTCAATGCCTAATTGATCAAGGCTTGCTTGATCGAGAGAGAGTTTCGTTCCCAGGCTGATGTACTTTCTCGCATTCGTCCCGCCACCGGCTACAATTACAAGAAAGAGCTCTTCTCTTGCGGAAACTGCATTTGAAATCGCGTTAGCTACGGAACTGAAGGAATCCGAAAAGAACGCGCTACCGGACAATTTTAGGACAAATCTATCTTTTTCCGAACCAGCCGAGGGAATCACTTTTCCGGTCCAACTAGCCTTGCTTTCAGCTGAGTTGAAAAGTATATCTTCGATCCATCCGATTCAGGGTTTGAGGTCTGGTAAATTTGGATCAAAAGCTAGAAGGCACTCGCCGTTCGGCTCTGGCGTAAAGAAATTCTTCCCTTCTGGAAATTTTTGGGGCAGACCTCCTGAAACTGGATCTTGAATTGACCAGAGCAGGTTAACTATCGCCTGGATTTTCTGCTGGTGCTGCTTCCACAAACCCGTTATTCTTCCGGATACTATCGTAAACAAAAGCGAGCGAGTAACTCCGCCGCCAAAGGGCTCAGACAGATCTCCGGTCGCCTGAACTGAATTCATAACGGCGTCGTAATTTTGCGTGGCGCGTGACTTGTTGCCCTGGATCCAGTCAAGAATTATTTGGGCTCCGAAAAGCTCCATGGGCTTTGCATTGTAGTTCTTTATGGGATTTGTTGGTAGTGCTGTTACGACAGGTGAGCGCGAACTCGGCCCATGCCCCTTTGCCCACATTGTTTGCCCGGTCGTGGTATAAACGTAACCAGTGTCTCTATGGAAATAGATTTTGCGGCGATCTAAGCCGTTATACCGGAACGAACCATTACCTTCAATATCGGTGAACTCTTGACTGAGCCATTCGCGGCAGGAAGATTCGCAATGAGTTGGTTTGAAACCAAAATACGCGCTGAAGTAGTCAAGAGATCTGCATTCCTGAAGGGAGTTATCTATGATGATGCCCGCGTTCGACCATCCGCCGGGAATGAAACCCCCTTGCGATAGCTCCAGGTCGTAGCTGTAGCCTGCGCGCTTTGCGGAGTTATTAAACTCACCGAGCAGCACTCCGGTTACTCTCTT
The DNA here is from genome assembly GCA_030036955.1 of Nitrososphaerales archaeon. Classification (GTDB taxonomy): domain Archaea; phylum Thermoproteota; class Nitrososphaeria; order Nitrososphaerales; family CADDZS01; genus JASHOD01. Next base: position 4,908 of record JASHSF010000094.1, on the reverse strand, counting down.
CAAATTTTGGAGATAAGGGACAGTGAAAAAAACAGAGTCCTCTACCCAGGAATTATCGACCAATGCGCTCGTAACACGACCATTTAGGCGATTCTCAACGCACTACCGGCTCAGAAGAAAAATCTATGAACCAATCCCATCAACATTGGTTCAAAGTCTAGACCTTAAGTATCAGGGGAGTATAAATAGAATAGGGGAGGTGTCTCGCATCGGCGGGCACGTCCCGAATGAACCGAGTTGCGTCGATCGGGAAACCCCGAAGGGTTCGACCATACCTATTTTAAATTACTTGATTACGCAGCTCCGATAAATTGTGCCGCAAGGTTCGAATATCACTCATTCGAAAGTAAATTAAATGTCCCAGGATCTGGAATTTGCCGATCTAGACCAGGCAATTAAGAATCTAGCCAGAGATCTTGGTCTTGAATCAGCGACGGCAGTCCAGCGCGAAGCAATTCCTGTAATCCTATCCGGCAGCGACGCCCTTGTTATCGCTCCTACGGGATCTGGAAAGACGGAAGCAGCGCTTCTTCCAATCTTTGAGAAGATCTTGCGCGATAGAAAATCCGGGGGCATCAGGGCTTTGTATGTAACTCCCCTGCGTGCCTTAAATCGCGACATGAGGCTACGCATTGAGTACTGGGGCTCAAAGCTCGGGATTAGCGTTGAAGTAAGGCACGGCGATACTCCCCAGAGCGAAAGGAGAAGACAGGCACTGCACCCTCCGGAAATTCTGATCACTACTCCTGAGACTATGCAGCTTTTACTCGTTGGTTCAAGGCTTCGACAAGGTTTGCAAAATTGCGAATGGGTTGTGGTTGACGAAATACACCAGCTCGCATCTAACCGGAGAGGAGCTCAGCTTTCTATCGCGCTTGAACGGCTGCAGAGACTCGTAGGCACAGGGCGGAGAATTCAGAGAATCGGCCTTTCCGCTACCATCGGAAACAAGGAGATCATAGGGAACTTTCTTTCCGGATCAAACGGCCCCCCGAAGATTGTCGACGCCAGCTCGATTGCCAAGGATGTTCAATACAAAGTGGAAATGATCGAGCCTACGGAAGCCGATGAAAAAGTTGCATCGGAAATTTTTACCTCTCCCCAGACTGCCGCGAGACTAGCCAGGGCGGCCGATCTCATCCGGGGACACGACGGGACTCTCATATTTGTGAACAGCAGAACCGTGGCAGAACTCTTGGGCGCCAGACTCTCCAATTTTGGAGTGAAAACCGCCGTGCACCACGGATCACTCCCAAGAGAGGAGCGGGAGAGAGTCGAGCTGGAATTCAAGGCAGGGAAGATTCAGGCGCTGATTTGCACATCGACACTTGAGCTCGGAATCGACATCGGCTCTGTTGATCTGGTCATTCAATACATGTCACCGAGGCAGGTGAATTCGCTGATCCAAAGGGTAGGAAGATCGGGTCATTCTCTGAAGAGAACGTCCGAAGGAATTACGCTAGCAGTCAGCCCCGAGGATTCGCTCGAGTCCATTGTAATTTCGAAAGAAGCGCTACGGAGACATTTAGAACCGGTCCTGATCCAGGAGTGCGCTCTGGATGTTCTTTGCCACCAAGTCGCAGGGATTCTGCTTGAAGGAGGAGGGCCGGATTTAGTGGCAGTCCACGACCTGGTGAGATCCTCGTACGCCTACAGGAATCTGCCGATTAACGATTTAAAATCCATTGTAAAGTACATGCAGGTTCTCGGTTATCTGCGACACGATGAACCAAACCAGATCTCGATTCGATCAGGAAAATGCCGAAAATACTACTACGAAAATGTCTCGATGATTCCAGACGAGAGGCGGTACAATGTCATTGACGTTACAAACCAGAGCAAAGTTGGAATTCTAGGAGAGGAATTCATGATGCTCCACGCCAAGGAAGGCTTGCACTTTGTCATCAAGGGGCGCGTTTGGGAAATTGCTTCAATACAAGCTGAGAATGTTTACGTAACTCCAGTAAAGGATCCGCTCGCAGCTATCCCTGGCTGGGATGGCGAGCTCATGCCGATACCTCAGAATGTATCGGAAGCAGTTGGGTTTGAGCGGGGACTCGTCGAACAAGAAGTCAGCGCTAAAGATCCTGCTACTTCGAGGAGCTGGAACGCAGATCGCAATGCCAGGGAGAAGATACTCGAAGAACTCAAGAGCCAGACTCTGGACCATGCCATGCCAACGGACAAGAGGATCGTAGTGGAAAAGGCAGGATACTACGCTATAATCCACACGAGCGCCGGGGACAGAGTAAACCTCACTCTGGGAGAATACTTTGAAGAGATATTGCTTCGGAAAGGACTGGTTAGGTACTGGTGGCAGGACGGATACAGAATTCTCTTCGAGCTAACTTCCGACGAATTTTCCGTGGAAGAGCTCTCTCGAATGCTCCTTGATTACAATGAACACACGGCCGGTTTACTCAAGGCAGTCATCAGGAAACACTTTCCCTTCGGCTACTATCTAAAATTCATCGCCGAGCGCTTTGGTGCCCTTAAGCGGGGAATGATGCTCTCGGAAGATTCTTTGCGGGATCTGGTTACCAAATTCAGGTTCACTCCAGTGTACGAAGAAACCCTGCGCGAGGCGCTGCTAGAGAAGGTCGACGAAGAAAATTCCCTCGATTTGCTCCGAAAGTGCAAGTCCGGAGAAATTGAGGTTAGAGCGATCTCGTGCGAAAATGGAGCGAGCCCTCTGGGCAAGTACATTTTGAACCGCTACGGGGAGCAAGCAGGTGACCCGGAAAGCATGCTCACTTCGGTCGAATCCATAAAGACCGCGGTTTCAAAAGAAGTGATTTCGCTTCTGTGCTTCAAGTGCGGCGAGCTCTACGAATTTGTAAAGGTTGGTTCGCTACCCGATGAGCCCAAGTGCGAGAAATGCAATTCGTCATTACTTTCCCCAATTTTTTACGGTGCAAAGTTCGCGCAAAGTTCTCTGAAGAAAAGAATTGAAGGAAAGACTTCCCTATCCGAACAAGAAGCGGATATTCTCACTAAATCAAGGCGGGCAGCAGATCTTGTGCTCTCGTACGGAAAAGCCGGGATCATCGCGCAGTGTGTGTATGGCGTAGGTCCCCAGACCGCGTCCAAGGTTTTATCCAAAATGGAAGCGAACGAGGAAAAATTCTATCAGAATCTCATCGACGCAAAGCTGAACTTTCTCCGTACAAGGCAGTACTGGGATTAGGGCGAATTCAATGTCAGAGCAATACGAAACGCGATTCTGCGACAATTGCATGACAAGGACAAAGAACTATATTATAGATCACGACACGCCTCGCAACCCACGGGGATATGCTACTTTCAAATGCAACAAGTGCGGTCGAGTCAAGAGAATGAGACTGTTACGCCCCAGCGCAGAGTCTTCCTATTAACTGCTTTTTCCGATTGAGTGAATGGCAGTTGCGAGCAATTTTCATCACCGGAACTGCGGGCTCCGGAAAATCCCTTCTGACTTCCACCCTCCTACCTTGGTTCGCCGAAAAAGGGGCAAGTATAGCGTCGGTAAATCTCGATCCAGGCGCTCAAAACCTTCCGTACGAGCCGGACGTCGACATTCGCGATTACCTTGATTTGTCCACGGTAATGCAGAACTACGAACTCGGCCCAAACGGTGCTCTAATTTTGGCTGCGGACCTTCTCGCGACAAGGATGAATGACATCAACGAAGCAGTGGACTCCATAAATCCGGACTATGCAATATTTGATACACCAGGGCAGATCGAACTATTTGCCTACCGAAACAGCGGCCCATACGTTGTGGACAACGTGAACAGCGATGCCAAAACTGTATTGTTTCTCTTTGACTCCACGCTAGTATCGACTCCGTCCCACTTCGTGAGCATTAGCTTGCTCAGCGCCTCCATCGCCCTGAGACTAAAGGCACCACAAATCGGTGTGCTTTCTCGAAGGGATCTGCTCGGTCCAGGGATAAGGCAAGTGATGACCTGGGCCGGAAATGCGACCAAGCTAGAAGAGGCTCTCTACGAAGAAAGTAAGGGGTCGATCTATCAACTGAGCTCGACGGTCCTGCGTGGTCTCGCAAAATCCGGATTCTCACACGAGCTGATTCCGGTGTCCTCTACGACTCGCCAGGGAATGATCGAACTCAGCGCTTCAATTTCCCGGCAGCTGAATCAGGGAGAAGAGATGGAAGATTGAATTTTGCTTCACCAATAACGTTTTAAGGAAAAAGTAGAGCTTTTTTCGATTTACCTGAGAGGCAACTATCTTGAATAGTCAGTTTGCCTCATTGGATGTGTTCTGCATTCTATGGTTTCAATTGAAGTGATAGAATCGAGCGATGCTCGAATTCGAGTTAGGCTGAAGAATATTGATAGAGCGTACGCGAACGCGCTCAGAAGGGTTGCAATTTCGCAGGTGCCCGTAATGGCGATCGACGACGTCGTGATCTTGGAAAATTCTTCCGTGATGTTCGACGAATTGGTGGCTCACCGGTTGGGTTTGATCCCTCTGAAAACAGATCTCGTTCGCTACAATCTTCCTGAGGATTGCGATTGCAAAAGCGCTCTTGGTTGCCCCAAATGCAGAGTTCTTCTAGTCCTCGACTCTGAAGCAACCGACCGACCGAAAACTGTAATGTCTTCGGACCTGGTCTCGGAAGATCCAGAATCAAAACCGGTTTCCGGTGATATTCCAATAGTAAAGCTCGCTCCGGGTCAGAGAATAAAACTTGAAGCTTATGCCAGGCTGGGCAAAGGAAACGAACATGCAAAATGGCAGCCAACCGCTGTCTCCGTCCTTGTCGAAACAGGCAGACCGGATGAGTTTGACTTGGTGATAGAATCAGTGGGATCACTAAGCGCTCCCGAAATTTTCATTCGCTCGATCCAGACGCTCCAAAAATCACTTTCAAACATTTCTACCCAGGTAGTGGCAGCCTAGAAG
>JASHSF010000093.1 GCA_030036955.1 Nitrososphaerales archaeon | reverse complement strand
GCTACACCCCGGCCCCCGATCCGCACTGTTCTAACTGTTAGAACTATGTAGCGCGCATTCAGAATAACAAGATGAACGGTCGAAAGTAACTCGTTGAGTGCTAAACGCGGGTCCCTAATCCGGAGCGTCCTAGCCGGAGTACTTGGCAGTGTTTTTGCCATCACGCTTTTGCTTTTGATTTCCTCATCCGGTCCGACAGTTAGCCAAAATGCATCTCTCGTACCAGCTACAACCAATAATTATTCGGTAGCTCCAGCTGCCGCGAGTACTTCTACAATGAGCTCAGCTAGCATTGGCCCTGCGGCGAACGCAAATCTCGGTCCTTTGAACGGAATCCGGTCTTCCTCCCAGACCATTTCGAATCTTAACTCGACGGCTTTTGCGGGCATTTTGGCTCTTATCTCCCTCGTCGCAGCGGCGTGCCTGGCTATTGCGGTGTCTAGGAAGAGTCCCTTCCGATCGAAGGAAGACCAAGAGTCGAAATTCCAAGAAACTTAAGTTCCCAGCAGCTTCGACAAGACCGTTAGCGGATCCCCCGTTTCATACGGGACATTCGCGTATCGAAGCATCTTCAGCTTGCGCAAGTAGCTGATGTACTCATCGTACCCTTCTTCTTCTGTTCGCGACACAACCCAGGGCGCGGTTGGATTCACTAGGAAGAATTCAACGTCGTGCGTGGTTCTGGCCTGCGTTGCAATCTCGACTATTCTGTTGTTCGAGTCCCCGAACATTCCGCTGATATAGATAATATCTGGAAGCTCGCTGCTGGTGCCTCGGCCAAAAAGGGTGAGCAGCTCGCCGCCCCGCACTTCGCTTTGCAGTTCCAATCCTCCAAACGACTGCAGGTTTGCAATCGCCTCAAACCCCTGTCTCCTGAGTTTATCCGCGCTCGCCATCAGCCGGTAGCTTGAAATTGCTGTGAGCTCGTTTTTTTCGGAGAGGAATTTTTCAAATTCCTGATCGCTGAAGCTTGCAAACTGGAGAGCATAAATTAGAGCATACGACAGGTTCTCGATCGGCGAAGCGACGTCGCGCTGAGCAATGACCTTGCCCGAGCCGTCGCAAACAACAAATCCAAATCTAATTTGCAGGCTCGTCAACTGATTCGCGATGCCCAGGAATGCGGTTGCGAGCCTGTCGCAATCGAAATAGTCCGGCGAATAAGCTTCAAAGATGATGTAAAAAGATGTGCCGATCTCTCTTAATTTTTCATTTACTATAAGGTCGCTCATCCGAGCTGTAGCTTTCCAGTTGATTTGCCGATAGTCGTCGCCCGGATTGTACTTGCGGATATCGTAAAACTCAGTTCCGACGCCGGGCTTGTCGATTGGCGATTCGCCTATACCAGTTCTTCCGAGCAAGCTCAAAGTGGCTAGAGCAACCGATGCCAGCTTTGGATAAACACGGAATTCGGATTCAAACGGAACAGCGCATCTCCCTTCAAACAAACCGAGCGGACCTAACACATTCACAGTAAGCTTGTCCGACCGATAGCTCCCCGCAAAGGGTGTAACAAAATCTACAACAATTTTCTTTTCTGCCTCGCTGCGTCCAATTTCCGAAGGAGAAATGTGCAGGAACTCATTTTCCTTCACAGATAGGCTCACTTTTCCCCTAGCTTTCTTCTCTAGGGCAATGTGGTGCGAGACTGATTCTCCGCTTGCGAGAGTTTCCGATATTGGTAGTGGCCCATCACTCCCCGAGAGGCGGAACCAACGGGTGGGGCTGCGGGTGACCGTGGCTACCCAGAGCAAATCGCCCACAAGAAGACCGAGTGCGACAAAAAACGCGATGGTGATGAAGGGATCGCCGCGAAAAAGCACCGCGCAGAAGAGCAAGCCGATCATTACGGCCGCCATGGTCTGCCCCGTGCGCGTTATCTTCAACCGACCAGAGACCACCAGTGTAGTATTGGAGTGCTTACTCTTTTGGCACGGGCACTTGATCTAGCATTTCTGAAATTAATTGGTCCGGAGTAATCCCTGCCGTCAGCGCCTCCGGAGTCAGATAAATTCTGTGCCAGAATACGAAAGGAGCCAGGAACTTTATGTCGTCGGGCACGATATGATCCTTGTTGTCTAGCGCCGCCATGGCGCGGGCGCCCTTGTGCAAAGAGATTGACGCCCTAACACTCGGGGGATTCTTGAGATTCTGCGAGGTTCTGAGAAAATTCACTAGGGAAACTATGTATTTTTTCACCGGATCGGATACGAAAACTTCTCTCGCGGCTTGCGAAATATTTGCAAGCTCCTCGAGGGTAATTATCTGCCTGCAAGTTCTTGTTTCGATCTCGTCGATCCTCCCAAGCACGTCGATTTCTTCGTTGACTGTAGGAAAATCCATGTGGATCGAGTAGGCAAACCTGTCGGACTGCACTTCGCTCAGAGGATAGGTACCCGGCGAGCCAAAGGGCACTTCTGTTGCCACAACAATGAAGGGCTCGGAAAGTTTCATTGTTCTCCCGTCGTACGTGACTTGCCTTTCCTGCATTGATTCCAGTAGCGCTGATTGAGCCTTAGGAGTCGCTCGGTTTAATTCGTCAACAAGTATGACATTACCAAAAATGGGTCCGGCGCGAAAATCAAACTTCGAATCCTTTTCTTCGTAGACGTTAGTCCCTATGATGTCAGCCGGAAGAATGTCGGGAGTCATTTGGATCCTGTCGAACTTGGCTCCCAGCGTCTGAGCAAATGCTTTTGCCAGAGTAGTTTTGCCAATTCCCGGGTTGCCTTCGATCAGTATGTGACCTTGACTCAAGAGCCCGATCAGCATAACCCGAATGGCCCTATCGCGACCGACAACCGTCTTTGAAATCTCGTCGACGAACTTTTGACCTAGATCAGCGTACTCCATACTTCCCACGATCTTTTCTTACCCTATCTAACATTTCTTGATCAAACTCCTCACGATCTAACTGTTCACCCGCGTTAGTCTCTTCTCGGCGGGTCATCTTCCCACGCCTTCGTCCCGCCTCGCGAGCATCGCTGTACATAGGCGTGGTTAGAACACCCGCTTCGACTATTCCTATCGTTGCAAGGTAATTTATTGGAAACTGCGACAGCTCCGAATAAATGCCTGATAATTCGGATTTGAATCCTACGGAAGTATCCGGCGCCCAGTGGGAGGTGTCCAGATACACGGTCGAATTACCGAACAGGTTGCTTGCAAAGCGGGCATTGTCTGCCACGCCGAGAAGCTCGTTCATAAATAAATTAGGATCGCCAGAGACTATCAGCGTACCGTTTGCGATTCTCTGAGTGGTCATAAGAGGAAGTGAACCTGTTTCATTTCTCGGCAATTTTCCAATGTTGATAGTTGTTAGGGCGCTTAGTGGATTGGATTGTACTAGAGTCCTGGTTGTAGCGAAACTCACTTGGCTCGAGAATGCAAACGCCGTCAGTGTCGGATGGCCTGAGATTTTCAGCGGACTCGCCTCGTCCATTGCGATGCCTGACACATGAGTCAAAATACGACTGCTAACAGAAAGCGAGCGGGGCACGGCGCCGACGGAAAGGACAGGAGATTTCCAGTTGTACAGCGGATCAACAACTACCAGGTTTTTGGAAATTTGAACTCCGGCTTTGAGCTGCTTCAACAGAAAATTCGAATAACCATAGTTATCCGCAACCATTACTGTTCCACCTGCTGTCAAGAAACTCTTTACGGCTAAAACGTCTGAGTTTGAAAAGTTCGTGGCTGGCTGTAAAATGAGCAGAACTGTACGATTTTGAAATGTGACGGGGGGTAGCTTGATGTCGCCGAGCGAATTTACTGGTTGAAACGAGTAGGTCGTATAGATCGTGTGGAGGCCGTTCCAACCATAATTATTTGGGCTAAAAGCGGAGGAATCAGGAGCATAAGCGCCCACGACGAGAAAAATTATGAACCCAATGACAATCGAGCCCAGAATGGATCGTATTAGGGGCTTGCGCGATTTCTTCTCGTCCGCAGAGCTCACGAATTGTTTCCCCCGGTTGCATCAGGAACCTTCTCGTCAGTTGCCCACGACGCCCTAAGATCTTCGAGTAAAAGTTCCGTCCGGGCGACCCGATCCTCGTCAAAGACCGGTGCGTACAAATAGTCCTCCATTGCTTGCGAAATCTGCGCAAAATATTCCGATCCCGCTCTTTCTGATTTAACTTCTCTAGACCTGTCCAGATTGCGCACCTGTTCGGTAATTTCACGAATTGTGGAGCTTACCTTGAAAATTGTGTTGAATTGTTTTGTCGCTAGCGCAAGAGACTCTCTGTAAATTTCGACAATCTTGGAATGGATTCGCGGGGTTACTTCAGTGATTAGATTATTCACGAGCTCGTCAGTTGCAAAAGGAATTTCGGGTTTTCCTTCCGCTACGGCGGACTCTTTTTGGCTCACGCCCTCTGCTTGTTTAGAGCGCCGTCTCAATCTTGGGATCAGGTTGAGATTTCTGCTCTCGTATACTGCT
>JASHSF010000002.1 GCA_030036955.1 Nitrososphaerales archaeon | reverse complement strand
GCCATAGTTCACGCCATCAATTACACTGACATTTCGGATAGCGTGTTCTTCGGTGGATTGAATCCTCTCGTATTCCCAGAATACCCGGCTCAATCTCAGTACTACGATCTCGGTAATCTCGCGCCGTATAACTACAATCTTACCGAGGCACAGGATATTCTCACTAATGCACACATCAACACGGCAAACTTTCCATCGCTAGAATTCCGAGTAGTGGCGGGATGCGATTATTGTGTAGATACTGCCCAGATTGTGCAGGCCGATCTCAACCAGCTGGGTATCAACATGAACATCGAAGTTACCGAACCGAGTCAGTACGAGTGTCCCTACACCGCGGGAACATGTTCATACGCCCAAGCATTGAGCGATTCGCAGACTGTAGCTCAGATGAGCTGGTTCGGAACTGGAACATTTGCTCCAGCCGCCCCTGATCCAGCGGATGCATGGCTGTTGTTCGCCAATAATCAAACCAACTCCAACGACTGGGCGATTTACTCGAACCCGACTGTCCAACAATGCGTCGACGATTGGACTAACGGAGCAAGCAATTCTACATTGTTTGCGGCTTGCACAGCAGCCCAGCTACAGTTCTACAACGATGCACCTTACATTCCACTTGGGACTCTCAAACTCGTCTTCGGCTCAGGGTCTATCGTCTGGAACAAGAACGTGGTGGCGAGCATGCTACTGGATCCCGTTTACACGGGACAAAGCTCGACAGCGATTCTGAACACAATCAGATTCTGGTCCTAGTCAATACCAGATCTTTAGCTGCGAGGATGCCTAGTCTTGAAACTCTCCGTAACGACGTATCCTTGGAGACGCATTACGACTCCTAGGCAGCTCTCCGCCGTTCTTTCAGTCATAAGGAAAATCGGCTATGAAGGGGTAGGACTGGAATACGGATACCTGCCCCATGCAATCAAAATCAAACCCGAGCTTACGAGATCGATTGTTGCTCGCGCTGGCCTAGAAAATGGCGGGACATATTCTCCCGGGGCTCTAGGACGAATCAAGTGGGCAAAAAGTTCGGGAACACCACTCATCTGGGTCTCAATAAAGCCCGGGGGGAGCGGGGTTGTGCTCGAGAAGCTAAAACGGTTTGTCGAAACAGCAACCGAAAATGGTATTGTTGCATCACTTCACAATGAAGTCGGATCTGCGTTTCAAACTGCTCAGGATATCAAGCGAGCAATGAGTTCGATAGAGCATCTGACCCTTTGCTTGGATACTGCACACGGGAGTGTTGCGGGAGTGAATATCGAAGAGGCAATTGGGGAGTACGCGGGGCGCATCAGCCTCGTTCATCTGAAGGATCTGAGAGCGAAAGTTCCCTTGGCTGAGCTAAAATTCACTCGAGACTTTGTAAATGTTGGGCGAGGGATTTTGGATCTCCAAGGAGTAGTTGACAAGCTGAAGGATGTGGATTACAGAGGCGAGCTCATGGTCGAAGTCGAGGCTAACCAAGGCGAAAAGCCCGTTGAGGTCGTCAAAGAAGCCTACGAATTCGCGAAGGGATTGCTCTGAATTGAATTCTCAAAGCATGGTTTACTTCCTTCAAAACTCAGATATAACCTCCGGTAAGTCATCCTTAGAGATTTGAACATTGCAGGGTTCATAATTCGTCGGCTTCTGCTGGCAATTTTCGTGTTGCTAGGAGTGGTGACGATAACGTTCATACTGGCTCACAGCATACCGGGCAACCCTGTTTACGCATGGTTGGGGCGGGACGCCTCTGCGCATCCGGCACTGGTCCAACTTTACACTGAAAAATATCACCTGAACGACCCCCTCTATATTCAATATTATTATTACCTCTCCGGTCTTGTGCAAGGAAACCTGGGATACTCACCCGCAAAGGGATTCATTCCTGTTACCCAAGTGATTTCGGAGACACTCCCCTACACCTTGCAAATTGCGTTCTTTGCAATAGTGATCAGCATTGTGCTCGGCGTCGTCCTCGGAGTTCTTGCAGCGAGGTTTCATCATGGCCCGGCAGACAAGAGCATCAGGGCCTTCTACCTAGCAGGGATCTCATCACCCTCGTTCTTCATTGCATTGGTTCTTCTGATCATTTTCACTATTTTCTTCCATCTCTTACCGACGGGAAACGCTGCTAGTCTTTCTTTAGCAGTGCCGAGGGCCATTACACACATTCCAATGTTGGATGCCTTACTGGAAGGGAATTTTACATACTTTTTTAGTGCTTTGCAGCATGTAATTCTTCCGAGCCTATCCTTGGCTCTTGGAACCTTTGGTGTAGTTGTTAGAGTGCTCCGAAGCTCAATGCTAGATGTAATGCGCTCGAATTACGTGCGTACCGCTCGGGCTAAGGGGCTCACCGAGAACACCGTATTTTTCAAGCACGGGCTCAGAAATGCGATGATATCTGTGGTCACACTGTCTTCCCTTATTGTAACGTGGCTCATAACGGGTACCATCTTTGTTGAGAGCATATTTTCGTATCCTGGAATGGGACAATATGTCTACCAGGCACTTCTGGTGCAAGACTATGCGGGCATATTGGGTACGACAATCGTCTTTGCAATAATCATCATTCTTTCCAACTTGGTTGCTGACATTCTGTACGTAGTTGTCGATCCGCAGATAAGACTGGGATAGCGAGGATTACCGATGCTAACTGCTGACAGGGCCGATGAACCGGAAGAAGACATCGTAGCTTCGAATCCAAACAGATCCGTCCGTTTCAAGGCAATTCTTTCTTCGATTCGATCAAACAAAGGAGCTCTCATTGGATTCGTCATTGTAGCGATATTCATTATCACTTCAATTGTCGAAGCCTTGGGACAGTACTTCAAAGTCAAAGTTACACCCTACAATCCTCTTCAGATCAGTGTCGGCCCCAATTTAGCACCACCATCGTTCCAGCACTTGTTCGGAACGGATCAATTGGGGCGAGACGTTTTCAGCAGAATACTCGTCGCAACTCCGAATGATGTCGGAGTGAGCTTGGCGGTGATCTCCTTTGCTCTAATCGTGGGAGCGGTGGTTGGTTGCTACGCTGGTTTCCACGGCGGGCTTTGGGATGAAGCTCTGATGCGAATTACCGATGTCTTCTTCGCAATTCCCGCTCTTGTGCTTGCAATGGCAATTGCCCTAGCGCTCGGCCCGGGAATCACAAACATGACAGTAGCTCTCATGGTCATATGGTGGCCGCCTTACGCGAGACTGGCACGAGGGGAGACGCTGAAGATTGCGCATCAAAATTATATTGAAGCGGCGAAGCTTTCGGGATCAGGCATTTCAAAAATCATCTTTGGGCACGCGTTGCCGAATATCGCCTTGACTCTTTTGATCTACGCATCGCTGGATGTAGGTACTGTAATTCTCGTCTATGCTGGCCTTAACTTTCTCGGTCTCGGAATCCAGCCACCGCATCCCGATTGGGGAGAAATGGTAAGCTCATACAAAGATTACATCCTTACGGATCCTTACCTGCCGCTATTTCCCGGTCTCATAATTGCCCTCGGCGTGATCGGGTTTAGTTTGCTAGGGGACGGGCTAAAGGATACTCTGATGGCATAGGAGATTTTCAGTCGGTGGAGAAAACTATCGTAGGTACGTCAGATGAAGCTAACGCCAGTGTAGACTCCGATCGGGGCCGGTTGCTCGACATTTCGGATCTTTCGATTGTTTACGAGCAAAAGAAATCTACAGCTCTCGTCTTGGATAATGTCGATCTTGAGCTCGACAAGAACACGTTTGTGGCTGTTGTAGGAGAATCTGGCTGCGGCAAGTCGACTCTCGCGCTATCGATCATCGGATTGTTAGCTATGCCACCTGCCAAAATCACCAATGGTAAGATCGAATACAAGTCTACAGTCCTCACCGCCCTAAAGCCGAACGAGAGGCGACAGTTTCGCGGAACTGAGATTGCTATGATCTTTCAGGAGCCACTTACGAGTCTAAACCCGGTGTACAAGGTTGGCGATCAAATCGCTGAAGCGATTGCGGTCAGAGAACAAAGAAAAGGAAAGGTCAAAGGCGATCCTCAAAGCGACGTAATGCAAAAGACCTACAGAGTCAACGATACAGAATTCCCATCGAGACTCCCCAGAAGGAGGGGTGGTACACTAGGCAAGCTCCTGGCATCTGAAGTGCTTGACTCCTTGAAGAGGGTTCGTATCGCAGACCCCGAGCAGGTAGTTGACAGGTACCCATTCGAGTTGTCGGGCGGAATGAGACAGAGAGTGATGATAGCAATGGCTCTTTCTCAAAAGCCTGCACTCCTGATTGCGGATGAACCGACCACTGCTCTCGACGTCACGACCCAAGCGCAAGTCTTGAAGTTGATGAAGGATCTCATGGATGAGGTTAACACGAGCATTCTTTTGATAACACACGACTTGGCAGTCGCGAGCCAGGTCGCAGATAGAGTCATCGTGATGTATGCGGGGGAAATCGTCGAGGACTCTAACGTTTACGACATGTTCAAGGAACCCCTGCATCCGTATACTCAGGGACTTCTCAAGTGCATACCGTCAGGTTCAAAGGAGAAAGCACGCCTTGAACCTATTTCGGGAACAGTGCCGAGCCTTGCGAACCTGCCTCCGGGTTGCAAATTTGCCTCGCGCTGTCCCCATGTAATGGAGATCTGCCGGAAGAACAGACCTAAGCTCATCGAAGTAAAGCCGAACCACAGGGTTGCTTGTTATCTATATGGAGAATGACAGCACCAATCCGCTTACGGGAAAAAACATTCTCGTAACCAGCCACCTCAAAAAGTATTATCCGATACGCAGGGGTTTCAATCCCTTTAGCAGGCAAAAAGCCAAATTTATTCACGCGGTCGACGACGTTTCAATAACCGTGCCCAGGGGCAAAACTCTCGCCATCCTCGGCGAGTCAGGGTGTGGAAAGACAACGCTTGCTCGAGCGATCACCTTGCTCGCGCCACCAACATCCGGTGAAATCTCATTCGACGGAAAAACAATCGTCGACGGCAAAAAAGCGGACGTCAATTTCAAGAAGCTTTATCGCGACATGCAAATGGTCTTTCAAGATCCAGATTCTTCGCTCGATCCCAGGCTGAAGGTTAGAGATCTTGTTGCCGAGCCGTGCAAGGGACTACTTGGCGTGAGCAGGAGCGAGGTCGATGCCATGGTGATGAAAAGTCTAAAGGCCGTCGGATTATCTGCGGAGCACGCAGAGCGCTTGCCAGCTCAGTTAAGCGGAGGTCAGAAACAAAGAGTCGCGATAGCAAGGGCCGTTGCGCCTCAACCAAAGCTGGTCATATTGGATGAGCCGACGAGCGCGCTCGATGCATCAGTTCAGGCTCAGATTCTGAACCTGCTCGTCGATCTTCAAAGAAACTATAATCTGACCTACGTTTTAATCACACACAACATTTCGGTCGCGGAGTACCTGTCGGATCTTCTTATCGTGATGTACGCAGGAAATATAGTCGAGCAAGGTCCGACGGCTTCGATCATTGCAAAGCCGAGACACCCATACACGGTAACGCTAATCGCTTCGGCTCCAATTCCAAACCCATGGAAGAGGAATTTACTCAATACCGAGATTAAGGGTGAAGTCCCCTCGGCAATCAATCCGCCAAGCGGATGCAAGTTCAATCCGAGATGCCCGTATGCGACTGGAGTATGTGCTAAAGAAGATCCTGAACTAAGAGAAATTTCACCCGGGCAGTTTGTTTCGTGTCATAACGTGGAAAAAACCGCTTAGATCTGATCCAGATCTAAGCCCTCCCTAGTGACGCTTCCTCTTCTAGTCAAGAGATAGATTCCAAAGATAATCAAAACAATCGACGCAATCTGTATCGGCGTTATTATCTCGCCAAGCAGCACAAATGCAAAGAACAGGCCAAAAACTGAATTCATTGGAAAAACGATGGTTGTCGTTATAGCACCTAGCCTCCTGAGCGTTTCTATGCTTAAGAAAAATGACCCGCTGAAGATAACAAGACCGAAGGCGATCACACCTAGGAGTACAGCGGTGTTGTCAATATGTATGCCCTGAAGAACTATGGCGAGTCCGAGAAGACCAAAGCCGGAAATCAACGCCTTTAGCTGAATTATGCGAGCGACGTTCATTCTTTGGCTGATCGCGCTCGTGATGTTGTTGTCAATTCCCCAGCATAGGCATGCGCCTACGATCAGCAGGTTTCCAGGTTGCGTAAAATCCGAAATAGAGTTAGAGAATTGAAGATTGGTTATTACTGCAATCAAGCCCACAGCCAGAATGCTCAGTGCGAGCACGCCCTTCCTTGACAATCGTTCCCCAAAGAATAAGCTGGCTATCACTATCGTGAAAACCATCTCCGCGTTTGCAATCAGGGCGGCATTCGACGCGGTAGTTTCCTTGACTCCTACAAAGTAAAGGTACGGTGCAATCAAGTTTGCAACGACGGCCATGATCGCGAGAATCATGTAGCCTCTTCTTTTGAGATGTCTGTTTTCCTTCGCGCGGATGGAGAGCGGGGTAAATACAAGCGCCGGGGATAGGGCAACAATAGCAGTGAACAAGAGAGGGCTGAAATTCTGGAGTAATTGTTTTGAAACGCTGGGCATCAGACCGTTGAGAACCGAAGCTCCAAGTGCCGTGAGGAATCCGAGAAGTAGAAATCTCTCGTTGCGTTTCTCAGATGGACTCCGGAGCAAGTTAGCAAGCCGACAGGGAGTTGTTGCATTTTGAATTTAAGAGATGTGCAGACAGATTGCGTCGGACTATTTTTTTCAAAATTTTTTTTGTACCTCGCGATTTTCAATTTTTGGATAGAAACTATGCGAACAAGGAAAAGAGACCGTGATCTTTATCGAGCCAAAGGGCGAAAGGAAAAGTAATGGGCAAGGACAGACTATTCTGGAGTTGGGACAGGCAGCAACAGTCGGAGATTCCGAACAGAGAAATTCGATTCGAGACCATTCTCGACACTCTCGATGCATATCTTCCGAAGAATTTCACGGCTCTAGACCTGGGCTCAGGCCCTGGCGCGTTGTCCTTTCGAATCCTCAAAAGGTTCCCACGAGCAAGGATGATAGCCGTAGATTTTGATCCTGTTCTACTCAAAATTGGAAAGGATGGTCTGGGGACTTTCGGTAGACGAGCAACGTTCGTCGACGCAGACCTGCGGGCAAATGATTGGATTCAGAAACTTCCGATTAAGAAGTTCGACGCCGCTGTAAGCAGCACCGCGATCCACTGGTTGGACAGGAAAGGATTGCAAAATATGTACAGGAATCTGGCGAAAGTGTTGCGCCCCCAGGTGATATTTTTGGATGCTGATATTCTTCCTGACGGAAAAGGTAGTAGGGCCACGGAAATAGCTGAGAAGATTAGATTTTCAGAAATATGGTACTCTTGAAAATGAATTTGCGTCTCATGGCATGTGGTGGGATAGACTAGAGCACAACGAGAAAAATCTGGGGACCTTTTTCCAGGATAGGAAAGCGCGTTTCGCCGCTAGTGAAGCTTCCGAGAAAATTTGTCCGATCGAAACCCACAGAAAATTGTTACGAGAATCCGGTTTTAAGGAATTCAGCGTGATCTGGCAAGATGCGTTTCAGTCGCGAATACTGATGGGGATCCGCTAGGCAGCTTTCACTCAGGTTCTCGAAGTCTCGGGCTTTTGTAGTTTCTAACTGTCGCTTTTGACTGATAAGTGCGAAGGGCCGAGATTAACATTCTTGAATGCAGGATGGATATCCACAGCCAAGTTCCGGTTATTTGGCGGCGCGGATATTATCCAGGCGTAGTTGCTCCCAGTAAGCGACGTGTTGACGTGCGGGTGATATCCTTTTGGAAATAGCACTGTATCGTAGTCGTGAACGACGTATGCACTTTCGTTTTCTCCATCAATGACTACCTGGATTGCAAACCCAGGATTGACTCCGTAGTAAACGTAGGCTTCGGGTTTGTCGTCGTGCTTGTGGGGAGGATAGCTGCTCCACTCGCCCAAGGAATCCTCGACGTAGCCTGCAATGAACTTGTTAGCAGGGTCCTTTTCTCCTATTGTGACGACTACGGTTCGGCGAAAAGTCGGCTGCCCGATTTTCATTCTGCTGGCGTCTTTGTATTTCCTGATGTATGAATCGTACTTTGTCATCGCGTCGGTTTCGGCAACAAAAACTACTGATTCTCCAGGGGAATTGAGCTCAATGTCCGAGTCCAAGCCCAGGTACATCATGTCTTTTTCGGCAAGCGTTTCTCCGTTAACTTGGATCGGCCCTTTCAAGCTGAAAACGAGCCTTTCTTTCCCGCGTGATTTGAGATCTAGTTTTTTCCTGAATTGCGAGCGGCTCTTGTAAGAATACAGCGAGTAGCCCTCGTAGTCAAACACTTGAACCAGAGCATCGTAGTGTTTCGAATTCTTGATGAACAACTTCTTTGTCCTCTAAAGCACGACGGCTGCTACTTTTCGGACGCCTTCGATAATGTCGTTTATTTCCTGCTCTCCATCGAGGGGGCTGATATCGATGTGCACGGCCCGACCCAGTAAGTCCAGCGACTGTGAGTAATGGTCGCTTACTCTCTCTACACCGGGTAGAAGGTGGCCCCAGTGCATGAACACGTGCCCATCTTGCCTTCCGGGTTCGTATACGACACCGGGATATGATCCACTTGGAGTGCGGATGTTTTCAGCCATCAAAGCATCTTTGAACAGCATCGCTTTCTCTCTCGTCTCTGTGAAGAATACCAGCCCTACTCCGATCTCGCCTTCCGGATCTGGCAGTTTTCTGAATTGGATCCCTGAAACACCAGAGATTCCTTTCTTGATCTTTCCTTTCGTCTGTCTGATCTTTGCTACAATCGTATCCAGCTTTGAGAGCTGGATCCGAAGGATTGCTGATGATATTTCGTTTGCCCTGTAGTTCACTCCGGGAAATGGTTTGATCGAATACCTCAATTCTTTTTCTTCCAACCCTCGGTACGGAGTTCCGGTATCGTGAAACATCAAAGCTCGCTCAAAGATTTCCTGCTCGTTCGTTGCGATTGCTCCTCCCTCGCCCGCGGAGATTACCTTGTTCAACTGGAAGCTGAAGGAGCCAGCTTCGCCAATGGACCCGAGCTTCTTTCCGTGATAGCTTCCACCGCCGCATTGAGCGACGTCTTCCAAGAGGAGGATCTGGTATTCGCTCGCGATTGCAGCCAGTTTATCCAGGTCAGCTGGGACTCCCCGGATATGGACCGCCATGATCGCTTTCGTGCGGTTTGTTATCCTCCTCCGAACATCTGCAGGATCTAGCGTCAGGGACTCGTCGACGTCAGCCAGAACCGGCGTCGCGCCCGCCGCGACAACCGCGCTGGGGCACGCAACCCAAGCATAAGTAGGTATGATCACTTCGTCTCCGCGCCCTACTCCCAAGGCGACGAGAGCGGTGTGGAGCGCCGCGGTACCTGAAGTCAGTGCCAAGCTGTATCTTGTTCCAACATACTCTCTGAACTCTGCTTCGAATTTTCCGCTGACGTTCAGAAATCTCGGTCCATAGAAGCGGTACGGTGATTGCGCTTTCAGCACTTCGAGAACTGCGTTTGTCTCAGCGTCGTCAAAATATGTCGCGCCGGGATGCATCACCGGGAGAGGTTTGTCTCTTACCGGAGAACCTCCGTACAAGGCGAGTGATTCTTTCGTAACTAACATGGTTGAGCTAAAGTCATCCGAGAGTTGATAAATCTAATCGGATGAATCGGTTTACTCGCTGGTTACCATCTCGAAATGATCACTTTCTTGTCCGTGAAAAAATCAACAGTGTCGATCTGCGCGTGCAGAGTACCGTAGAATGAATTGCGTCTACCTCCAAACGGAAAGTTTGCGGCAGGCGAAGCAACTCCGATATTGATTCCAATGTTTCCCGCGTCGACCCTGCGGCGAAAGTCCCGCGCTGCCTTGCCGCTCGAAGTGAAAATGCTCGCCATGTTCCCAAACCTTGTTCCTCTGTTTATGAAATCGATTGCGTCGTCCAGATTTTTGGTTCGGACGGTGCTTGCCACGGGACCGAAGATTTCTTCCTTTGCTAGAGTCATATCTGGAGTAACGTCGTCGAAAATGCTCACGCCCAGATAGAAGCCGCCCGGAAAATCGTCAACCTTGTAGTTCCGACCATCCGCGATCAGTAATGCACCTTCCTCCACGCCTTTGTCGACGTTTGATGAAATTCTTGACTTTGCGGACTTTGAAACGACCGGTCCCATCTCAGTCTCCTCTAGAAACGCAGAACCGATTTTGAGGCTAGTCGAGGCAGATTTGAATTTGTTTAGAACTTCGTCGTGACTCGCCCCTATGGTTACGAGGTTAGATCCAGCGAGGCACCTTTGACCAGCGTTTCCGAAAAATGAAGAGACTACCGCAGGTATAGTGCTGTTCAAATTGGCGTCTGGCATGACGACAATGCTGTTCTTTGCTCCGCCGTTGACGAGAGCCCGCTTGCCATGCTCCCCTGCAAGCTTGTACACTTGCTTTGCAACCGGGCTCGAACCGACAAATGCAACGCCTATGACATCTTTGCTCGAAATGAGCGACTCGACGGTTTCTCTCCCGCCGTGGATTATGTTCAGGACACCCGGCGGAAGCTTCACTTCTTCAGCGATAATCTTCATCGCACCGTCCATAGGGACCGGGGTTATTTCGCTCGGCTTTACCACAAGCGCGTCTCCAAGCACCAATGCGTAGGGGATGAACCAGAAAGGAATCATAAGAGGAAAGTTGAACGGACATACAACGGTAAAGACGCCTAGCGGCTCTTTTACCATGGATTCGTCAATTTCAGGAGCGATTTGATCCAGCGTCTCTCCTTTTGCTAGAGTGTATGCTACAGCAATTGCCGAGTCGATATTGTCTATGGCTCGGCGGATGTCTCCCCGGCTCTCAACAATAGTTTTGCCGTGGTTTTCGCTATTCAGGCGAGCAAGCTCTTCGTACTTTTGTTCGAACACATTTTTCATTTTGAAGAGGTATTTTGCACGTTCAAGAATGGGAGTTGTCGCCCAACTGGGAAAGGCGTTTTGAGCCGAACTAGTTGCTTCGGAGACCTCGTCCTTTGAAGCATATGGAATCCGAGCGATGACTTGTCCAGTGGATGGGTTAAAAGTTGGCTGAATATCGTTAGACTCTGAATTCTTCCATTTTCCGTCTATGAAATCTTTCAAAACGTGCGTTTCCATTAATTGGGATGTCAAATTTTCAATCTGGGACTTTTTCCTTCTGCCATCTATTTATGATAGGCCTCGCTAGCGGCCGAAAGACAGCCTGCGACTTGATTGCTCGTAGCTTGAGAACCTAATAGCAAATATGTGCCGCTAAGGATAATTGCGCTGTCAAGACTGAATTTAGCAAATTGTCACGAGATCTAAGATCATACCTCAGTCAACTCGAAAAGAACGGCCTTCTGCTTCATGTTGATAGAGAAGTGGATCCGAAGTATGAGATTTCAGCAGTTGTGAAAAAGGCCGAGAAAGAAGACAAAGCAATCATCTTCCACAAAGTGAAAGACAGTTCCTTTAGCGTGGTAGCTAATCTAACTATTTCAAGAAAAATGCTCGCCATAGCACTTGGAACCCGGGAGATCATTACCGTGCCAGAATACGTCGCCCGTGCCGATCATCCGATCAAACCAATTGTCGTAAGCTCAGGTCCTTGCAAGGAAAACGTTCTCCTGGGAGAAAAGGCGAATTCGAACATTCTTCCCATCGTAACCCACGCTGTGGGAGATGTTGCTCCATTTATTACAGCAGGCATGGTAGTTGCACGTGATCCCGATTCGGGCTACACGAACGTATCCTTCAACAGGATGCAGCTAAAGGGCCCGACAAAGTTCGGCGTCAGGATGATGGCGCCCCAACATCTTGGAGTAATACAGGGAAAGGTGGAGAAGCTGAGCAAAAATCTCGAAGTGGCTGTTGTGATTGGCGCGCATCCATTTGAAATGATCTCCGCGTCGACGACTCTTCCTTTTGGAGTTGATCACTTTGAGCTTGCAGGCGCTTTGGCGAAGAGCCCTGTAGAACTCGTGAGATGTGAAACCGTAGACCTCGAGGTTCCTGCTGATGCTGAAATAATACTCGAGGGAGAAGTGCTCGCCAATATTCGGGAAGAAGAAGGTCCCTACGGAGACGTTTTCCAGTTCTACATTCCCGAGACCAAGAATCACGTGTTTCAACTCAAAGCTATAACCCACCGAAACAATGCGATCTATCACACCATACAGGCAGGAACCAAGGAAGACATTCATCTTCTGGCGCTTTCGCGTGAAGCAAAGCTGTATCGGGCTCTAACAGCAGGTGGATATCAGATAGGAGCTATCTCCGTGACTCCATCTCTCCTCAGCGCGACGATTGCCCTGAGAAAAAGAGCCGAAGGCGAGCCTAAAAACGCGGCAATGTGTGCATTTGGGGCATACTCATGGATGAAGTACTGCATCGTAGTAGACGACGATGTGGATGTATACGATGTCGCCGACGTCTGGTGGGCAATGGTCACGCGAAGCCGTCCGGACAAAGGAATTTTCATCGTCTCCGAAGCTCAGGGGTTTCCTCGTGATCTACATCACTTACATCAATCCAAAGTCGGGATTGATGCAACGGCGCCTCTGGATGCGAAGGAAGAAAAATTACGAAAGCACATCCCTGGCGAGGAGAGGGTCAATCTCTCTGATTACGTTCGAAGTTAAACGCTCAAAATCATCAAATCGCGAGATGAAACTGGCTCAACTTGATGCCGAGATACAGTAATCTGCACAGGATAGGCCTCATTGTTCCTTCCCTAAACGTAACGATAGAGCCCGAATTCAATTCCTGCGCGCCACGCGATGTCTCAATTCTTGCCACTCGCTTGCTGCTGCAAAAAGGAGACAAAAAGAATCTTCGCGCGATGGCGGGAGATACAGAGATCGCATGCAAAATGCTGGCAAGCGCAAAAGTTGCCGTGATAGCTTATGCTTGCACGACGGGAAGCCTCATCGGCGGGAGAAAGTGGGAAGAAAAATTATCTGAGAGAATGAAATCGAGCTCGGGCACGCCTGTTGTTACTACAGCTAGAAGCGTCGTCAATTCTCTTCAAGAATTGGGAATCTCTTCAGTTGCCGTCGCAACTCCCTACATTGGCGAAGTGAACCGATTGGAGAAAAAATTCCTTGAAGAGTGGAATTTGAAGGTTACAAGAATTTACGGTCTGGGTTATGTTAAAGGGGAAGACCTGCACAGTGAGTCGCCCGAAAAGGCGATCGAGATGGCGGAGAAAATCGATTCTAAAGATGCAGAGGGAATCTTCCTGAGCTGCACTGATCTTAAGACGTTTACAGTTATAGACAGGATCGAAAAAAATCTCGGCAAACCTGTCATAAGCAGCAACTCCGCGACCCTTTGGAGCTGCCTAAAGGAGATGAATATCCCAGCGAGAATTCCCGGAATGGGCACGCTATTCAAGTGAGTCTGACAGCCTTACGGAGAATCCCCTCGCTGCTCTCTGAACAGGCGAGTAAGTTTCTCCTTATCCTTAGTATATTCCTTGTACTTTTCCATGTATAGTAAATCGGAATATCTGGAACGGGTCACGAAGTTCAAGATATTAATTAGGGAGGCGTGAACCTCAGCGGGTATTGCATCCACTCCAGCATCGGAAAAACCGGAGGAAGGGTCAACAAAACCGACGGACGCAGCCGCCCTAATGAGAAACTCTTCCGTAGATCCAGCGTGCAAGAGTTCGGGAGCTTTGAAGTGGTATGACAGCATCGCCTCAATCGCAGAGCAACCCCAATTGGAAGTCCCGCAAACTATGAGAGAATCTGTGCAAACCGATGACGCGACCCCGGCGTGGCATGGGCATCCGCACTCTTTCCCCGTTGGGAGGATCTCTCTGACGGCTTCCTCGACGCATCCCATCCCGATTTCGTTCCCAGCGTCCCCGATACCGACAGTTGGAATACCGATTTCCTGAGCTGCCTCAATAAGAGCGTCCACTTTCGAAGATACCGTTGTTACGTCAACTCCGATTCCGCTGTGATAGACTCCTTTCGCGTTTGGAGACGCCTTCTCTACTGCTATAACAGCAGACGGTTTCACGCGTCCGAGAAGCCGGAAAGACTCTTCACTTGCCTTTTCCCTGTCAAGCGTGAAACCTTCGACGGCAAGTCTTCTGGGCGCTTTCGTTGCCTCTCGGAAATCTCTCACTCTGAATCCGCCCAGCTCGCAAAGCTGTCCGAGCTTTGCAACAGAGGCAGGTTCGGTTATCATGATGGGGGTTAAGCCGAACGCCGAGGTGAGTGAATGTGCGAGCGTCACGGCTCCGACGGGTCCATCCGTTTCAGCTTCTATCCAAGGCGGAACTATAAATCCGGTAGTTAGGATGATGCTTCTGTCAGCGCCATCAGAAGCCGATAGAATTTTTTCAGCGGCTGCAAAGGATAATGGAGAACCGGATTTAGATCTTGCAGCATTGTACAGATCTATCACAACGGGTTTCTTGGCGAGAGATGAACCGGAGAAAACTGGCACTGAAATTAAACGGTCGATTATCTCGCCGAGACTATCCGATCCTTCTCGGAGGCTGCTCATGTATAGTCCTCGTCTCTAGAGCAATATTAA